>NZ_JBFTSN010000162.1:0-12801 GCF_056400045.1 Paenibacillus sp. 01L418 | reverse complement strand
GTGTAATCTCGAAGATAATCCATACAAACCCTCCTATTGGAAAACTGTTTTATTTGGATTCCTTTTCCATTATACCATCAGAGCATTTTTTTAGATTAAAAGGTTTTCGGTTTTACAGCATTGAAAATAAGTAAAGTGGTGGGAATACGCGGTAATTCATGATAGTATCTATAGTACACAAACCTAATTAAACTCAAATCAAATATATAGGAGGAATGTACATGTCTAATACCACAAATGAAACATCGGTTGAAGCTTTATTTAAGCCCTTTGTCTCCAAAAATTTGCAGATTGCCAATCGTATTGTGATGGCGCCAATGACAAGAGGATACTCCCCAAATGGAGTTCCAGGGGCTGATGTTGCGGCTTATTATCGTCGGCGGGCGGAGAATGGCGTTGGTCTTATCGTCACCGAAGGAACCGTAATCGATCATAAGGCTGCTGCTGCAAGTCCGAATTGGCCTCACTTTCATGGGGAGGCTGCGCTGAGCGGCTGGTCCAATGTGGTAAAAGAAGTGCATGAAGCCGGCGGTAAAATTATTCCGCAGCTATGGCATGTTGGGTTAACGCGCAAAATTGGCGACCTCCCCAATAAGGAAGCATTGCCAATTGGTCCTTCGGGACTTAATCTATCAGGTGAGAAAATAACGGAGCCACTAACGGAGAAAGAGATTGGGGATGTTATCGCAGCTTACGCACAGTCAGCGGCAGATGCAGCACGAATCGGCTTTGATGGTATTGAGCTTCATGGTGCGCATGGTTATTTGATCGATCAGTTCTTCTGGGACCAAACAAATAAACGGACTGATGGCTATGGCGGCGACCTTGCAGCGAGGACACGTTTCGCTGTTGAGATTGTTGAAGCATGCCGTCGTGCAGTCGGAAAAGATTTTCCAATCGTATTCCGATTCTCACAATGGAAAGCGGGTCATTATGATGCCAAATTGGCGGAAACGCCTCAGCAGCTTTTGCAATTTTTGACGCCGCTTGCTGATGCGGGAGTGGATGTCTTCCATTGTTCAACACGGCGATATTGGGAGCCGGAGTTTGAGGATTCTCATCTAAATCTGGCAGGATGGACGAAGAAGCTGACAGGAAAACCAACGATAACTGTAGGCTCAGTTGGGCTGGATAATGAATTTAGAAGCAGCAGCGGGGACGCTGCGAAGCCGGCCATTTTGAACAGCTTAATTGAAAGACTAGAAAAGGAAGAGTTTGATCTGGTAGCCATAGGCCGTGCACTGCTTGCTGATCCAGAATGGGCAGCCAAAATACGCGACAATCGAACAGATGAGCTGCTGAGCTATGACGCAGGCGCTACAAAAACTTTATATTAATGTCGTACACGATAGAAGAGGAGCCTGCAATTAGGCTCCTCTTCTTCTTTATGAACTAACTGACAGAGTAACTCACTCATTCATTCGCTTGAGATAATCTCTTCTCCTCCAGATCACCCCATCGTGTTTTAGCCTGCCATTGGTTTCTTAGAAGAAATACGAATACTTGCAAATAAACTCATTAGTATTAACAAAAGATTAAAACCCATCGTTACAATCAATCCCGATTGCATTGTCATTCCGGCAGCTTGACTAACGACAAGGATAGCACCGCCTATACCGATCACCACACCCGGTGTGAAAGAATCTGCAAATTGCAAATTAGCGGAAGTCTCGCCAGCTCCGTCTTCACTAGTATGGGCAAATGCAACCGCACCGCTCGTTGGATGGGATAATCCCATTCCAATTCCTGCAATGATTTGCCCCATTACGGCCAAGGCAACCGTTACGTTTGGAATCCAACCGACTAAAGCAAAACCTATTGTGAGCAGCAGCACGCCTAAAATAATTCTTCTATTACGCCCACGGCCTTGGTCTGCTGTATCCCAGCGCCCTTGCAAATAAGCAAAGAGACACCAGCTAAGCGCCGCGCTGGCAACAATTAATCCGGCATGAGCGGGATTAATGCCTTTGATATCGATTAGAGCTAACACAAGAAAATTTTGTGTACTGACATATGCGGCGAAGAAAAGTCCACGTGTTGCTAGAATAGCTGGCATTCCTCTTCGGAATAGTAGAGTGCCCGTAGGCAACAGCTTGCGCAGTGGATATGACATGACGGATAAGCCGGCAATGCTTAGTACAGCTCCTGTAATTCTGGGCAGCATGCCAAGTCCAACGAGGAAAATACCTGTACCTATCGTTAAAAATAAAGCCATCCACGTAGCGGCGGCACCATTACCCTCCCTTGTACCTTGTACCTTCAATTTTCTAAAAGCCGGCAAGCTAAGGATGGCTGACAAAACGATAATCGGCAATATGCCCCAGAATACAAAACGCCAAGACCACTGTTCTGCAATCAAACCAGCAACAAATGGACCGAGCATAGACGGAAGGACGTAGGCTGTACCGAATGCACCGAGTATTTTGGAACGTAATTCATCGGGATAGCTTAAGGAGATAGCGGTGTATACGCAAGTCATCATCGCACCAGCACCAAGGCCTTGCAGCGCTCGCGCCGCAATCATAACGTACATATCGCTGGCAGCAGCCGCAGCAATCAGACCCGCAATAAACAAAACAAGTGCAATCGTAAACGGTACTGCTGGCCCTTTTTTATCAATAATACGACCGACAACCAGGGTGCCAACAATCTGAGCAAGCAGATAAGTGCTGAATATCCAGCCAAAGAGATGAATGCCATTCAAATCACCGGCGATGGAAGGAGCGATCGTGGTTACGGCTAAGCCCTCAAATCCTACTGCCATTACTGACAAAATAATTCCTATCGATAGTGCAAAATAACGCGGACTAAAAATGCTTTGATGATTCGGCATTGCCTTTAACCTCCAACAAAATTTTTTATGTATACGCCATATCCGGATACTTAGTAAACATATTTCTTTATAAAGTTCAGGCTACAGTTCAGCTTTGACTTTGTCAACATTTTTATTTAAAATGTAGAGAGTGATATAGAGTCAGTTGCCTCAAAAGGAGGTCCCTATAATGAGCGGAAGTCAAACGAACAAAGATTCCTCAACGAAGACGCGAAGAGGAATCATTAATCTGCTGAAGCAGCAGGGTGGTATGGATGTTATGGCATTAGCCTCAGAGTTTCTATTATCTGGAATGGCTATTCGCCAGCATTTAAATGCGCTGAAAGAAGAAGGATTAGTTACGTATGAAGAAGAAGCCCGTCCGATGGGGCGACCGGCCAAGCTGTGGAGATTAACGCCTGAAGCTGATCGTTTTTTTCCAAGCGGTTATTCGGAGTTGTCAGTTAGTCTGCTTCAATCTATGAGAGAGGCTTTCGGAATCGAGGGGCTGGATAAGCTGCTGGCAGTACGAAATAAAAATATGCTGGAGCAATACCTTTTCCAACTTGGCGGGGAATCTCATCTAATTGGAAAACTGGAGAAACTGGCTGATATTCGCACAAAAGAAGGTTATATGGCTGAGATCAAGGATCTAGGCGATGGAAGCCTGTTGTTTATAGAGAAGCATTGTCCAATCTGTGAAGCTGCTGCTGCTTGTGCCGGGTTATGTAAAAATGAGTTAAGCCTCTTTCAATCCGTGCTAGGCAGTGAAGTTCAGATTGAACGCGTAGAGCATATTTTGTCAGGCGGAAGAAACTGTGTTTATAAGGTGATGGAACCAAATAGTTAGCTGAAAGTACTTTGAATCCTGAACTATTAGTAGCATTTTAAATAAATTTAACATATTGAAGGCTGCCGAGAGTTTCTCGACAGCCTAATTACGCCAGAGGAAAATGATTTTTCATTTAAAAAGTGATGGATTCACCATCAATGGGTACTAGAATATGTTTTGAAAGTTCCTTTTCATCAAGGAATGCTTGTAATTCTCTTCGAGTTAATAAGCAGTGATTGAGTGCTTCCATATGTGAAACGATAATGGTCGATTGCGGAGCTGCCATATAGGTTTGATAAATGTCTTCTTTTGTCATAATGATCGGATCGCCTTGAAGAAATTGTGCAGCCCCTCCATTTACAATGATGACGTCAGGATGATGCAGTCTAATGCTGTCCTCAACATCATTGCACCATAATATTTATACAAAAGGCACGGAACATAAGCCCTATTTGGCCTATATTGAGAAACAACAGCAGTACATCTTGAACAACTTCAAAATCAGTGGAGAAGGTTGTTATCTTTTGGAGTGCAGATTTCCATCCAACCATGAGCTGGATCTATTTTTAACCGAATTAAATAATCATGTTAATTATAAGTTGTCTATTGTAATTAGTAAGTGAAATACTCTGATCGTATCATTGTATTTGATCAAGGTGCGGTTGTGGAAAGCGGAACTCATGATCAGCTTAAAGGGCTTTATTAGTATTTAATCAGCCAGCAGCTGGAGTGAATATAACAGTGAGCCGTAAGTTTATGACATAGCTCTAAAACAGACCCTAATTCAAATTGACGGTCAGTTAGAAAGTCCTTATTTTCTGCAATCGGCAGAGAAATAGGGGCTTTTTTTGGTGAGCTGCTTTTAAGAGGGATGTTTAATTTCTGTGAATCTAAGGTCAGGGATAGAATTTTAGCGCTCGATAAAACGTAAGATTTAAACTGCGGATCATTTTTTGTTTAAATTCAGTTTACAAAGGTACGTTACCATCACGTTATCAACAGTTGTATAGGAGGAATTACAATGGTTCATGTAAATAAGAAGAAAATAGAGCCAAACCACGGTGACTGGGCTGTCGAAGCGAACGGACTCGTAAAAACTTTTGGTGAAAATCGGGCTGTGGATGGCGTGAATATGAATGTACGCGCGGGTTCAATTTACGGTGTGCTTGGTCCGAATGGAGCTGGCAAGACCACAACGATTAGTATGCTCGCAACCTTGCTTCGTCCAGATGCAGGCTCGGCGCGAATCTTCGGGCACGATGTAGTAAAGGAATCACAGATTGTTCGTCAATTAATTGGGGTTACCGGCCAGTACGCATCGGTTGATGAATCACTAAGCGCTACAGAAAACCTGGTTATCTTCTCTAGGCTGYTAGGGCTTGGGCGTTCAGAAGCGAAGCGTAAAGCAGATGAATTGCTTGAGGAGTTTGGTTTGACGGAAGCAGCGAAGCGGCCATTGAAAAACTTTTCCGGCGGCATGCGCCGCCGCTTGGATTTGGCGGCGAGTCTTATTGCACAACCGCCGCTTATCTTCTTGGATGAGCCGACTACAGGGCTCGACCCGCGTACGCGTGCTCAGATGTGGGATACGATTCGCCGATTGGTGAAGACGGGGTCGACCGTGCTGTTAACGACACAGTACCTCGATGAGGCGGATCAATTGGCTGATAGAATCGCAGTTATCGATCGCGGTCGGGTAGTGGCAGAGGGCACGGTGGATGAACTGAAAGCTTCAGTAGGTACCTCCTCATTGCAATTGAGAGTAGTAAACCCGCTGGACATCGAAGCAGCTCGTCAAACGGTTGAACATGTGCTGAAAACACAATCCATTGTGTTATATGAAGCTGGAATGATTACGGCCCCTATGGCGGATGCCGATTTGGTCACAGATCTGCTTATCGCACTGCGTGAGAGAGGGATTCATTTGGCAGAAATGAGCGTACAAAAACCGACCCTTGATGAGGTGTTCCTCACAATCACAGGTCATGGTGTTAAAGAGGACGCTGCACAAGCGTCCGATGTATCCAATAAAGCGGAGGCGGTAAAAGTATGAAAAGYACTTTCATTCAATCAGGGTTTGATCGTGAGCTGAAAAACCACACGAGCTTTGGTCAAACCATTCGTAATTCATTAACGATGGCTTATCGCGGCCTGCTTAAAATTCGGCGTACACCTGAGCAATTGTTTGATGTTACACTTCAGCCAATCATCTTTACTTTAATGTTTACCTATATTTTTGGCGGTGCCATCTCAGGTGACGTAATCAGTTATTTGCCCGTCATCATTCCCGGCATTCTCGTGCAGACTGTAATTACGACCTCAGTTGTTACTGGCGTTCAATTGCGTGAGGACATGGACAAAGGTGTATTTGATCGATTCAAGTCATTGCCAATCTCACGAATTGCTCCGTTAGCTGGAGCTTTGCTTGCAGACACCATTAGGTACACGATTGCTACTGTACTCACTTTAACTATGGGATACATTATGGGCTATCGTCCTGATGGAGGCCTTGATCATGTGGCCATCGCTGCTCTACTTGTGATCTTTTGTTCTTGGTCAATCAGCTGGATCTTCGCTTTCTTCGGCGTCATCGCCCGTACTGCCTCAAGCGTACAAGGGATATCGATGATTGTGCTGTTTCCGCTGACGTTTCTTTCCAATGCCTTTGTGCCGGTTGATACCATGCCGAAATGGCTTCAATGGTTTGTCAACATCAATCCGGTCTCCCATCTTGTCAGTGCCGTCCGTGATTTGACCAACTCTGGAACGGTAGGCTGGGATCTAGCTATCTCTCTGATCGGAGCAATTGTGATCGTAGCCATCTTTGCACCGATTACGGTTCGCGCCTATATGCGCCGGACATAATGAACAGCGTGGAGTTTAATTGATGCAAGCGCCAAGCTCCACCAATCGCTCAAATCAAAACGGCAGAAATGCCGTTTTTTTGTTTTATTTTCTATAGCGAGCTCTTATGAAGTTCGCAAATTTCCATAATATGCTATGATTATTGGTAGAAAAGTATAGATGATACCATGAATGAAGCAGCCATTTGGAAAGGAAAGATGACATCAATGAAGTATGGGGAATTAATCGGAGAAGGCAATACCGCATCGGTTTATGAATGGGAAGAAGGGACAGTGCTTAAGCTTTTCGTTCACGGTTATCCAAAAAGTGATGTAGAAAGAGAGTTTAGAAACGCACAAGCCATTAATGATATGAACTTCGCAAAACCAAAGGCATATGAAATGATTAGTTATGAAGAGCGTATGGGTATTATTTATGACAAAGTGGAGGGCGAATCACTGCTCGATTGGGTTTTGAAAACAGGTGATCTCCATGGATGCGCGGAGCATATGTCCAAGCTTCATAAGTCGATTATACAAAATAGAGTCAGCACTAGCGATGTGCCGGATTACAAATCATTTTTAAAATACAATATAATAAATGCGTCATCGGCTAATGCAATGGAACAAGAAGGCGTATTGCACAAGTGGAGTGAATTGAAGGATGGAGACACACTTTGTCATGGTGATTTTCATCCAGGCAATATATTAATATCCAATGGTCAGACAAAAGTTATCGATTTCATGAATGTGTGTCACGGACATATTTTATATGATGTTGCAAGAACTGTATTTTTGGTGGAGTATACACCCGTGCCTGAAGGTACAGAGGATATAGAGGTGGTCAGGGGATTAAAGAGAACATTGGCAGATTTGTATCTTAACCAAATGGATGTTACCCGTGAAATGATACAAGATTATTTATCGGTAATCATTGCGGCTAGAGTTGGAGAATGTCCTGACGAACCCCGCTGGAGAGAACAGCAGTAAATGGTGACTGAAGTGGAGAAAGAAAAAGACAGCCTCCAGTTGAATGGAATGCTGTCTTTTTTTTGCAGCTATGCACTAGTGATTGAAGGCTTGCTCTTTTTGCTTGTTCAAGGCGATGAAAACAGTAAATAACAGAAGGATGATTCCAGTAAAGATGAACCCTTCGATAATGTTGAAAGGAAGCCATCCCAGAACGGATGAGCCTGCAACTACACCAAGAGAGAAGAAGGCATAGAAATATCCATAAGCTTTCCCGCGAAGCTCTGCTGGCGTAGCTCTAATCAGCATCGTATTGATGGATGGGAACAAGAAAGCAAAGCCGATACCATATAGGCCTAAAACAAAATAAAGTCCTAATGTCGTTGATGATTGGCTAATAAGCAGCTGACTTAATCCCATTAACCCCATGCCTAATGCCATCGTTCGTGATGGGGAAACGCGATCGAATATACGGTTTGTAGGAAGTACAAACATGAGAACGGCAATGATCCCGAAAGTGCTCATTAGCGTACCGCTTAATTTCGAATCATATCCAAGCGTTTGAACATGCAGCGGCAACAAATAAGCGATTACGCCTTGAGAGAACATTAAGAAAAAGGCACCGCCATAAGCTTTTACAACACCTGCATTAAAGAATGAGCCTGCTGCTTGTTCGATCGTGTTTTCTTTTTCTTTCTTTAATGGTTTGTACTTGCTTAAAAAAATAGCAGACAAAATGGCGAGTGCAAACCCTAATACAGCTACACAAGTAAAAACGAAGGGAACGGAAGTTTTGCTTGCCATAATTCCGCTGAAAGCAGGTCCAATAATGGCGGCTAATCCAACAAATGTACCCGTGAAGGCAACTTTTTTCCCTTGCTCATTATTTATCGTAGTATTTGCAGAGAAAGTAAACGCAGCTGGAACAATTAATCCGGCCACAAAACCATGAATGATTCGTACGATTATTAATACGACTGGAGAGTCAACGAATTGATATAGCAGCAGTGCGCTGCTTGTCAGAAGCAAACCGATCATTAGTATTTTGAACGGCCCTACCTTATCCGTCATAATACCAGACAATATGTTGCCAAACGTATTCGTTAACGAATAAAGCCCAACAACAATGCCTACAATAAACGAGCTTGCACCAACGGAAGCGGCAAAAGTACTCATAACCGGCAGCTGTGCAAATAAATCAATAAAAGAGAAAAACACGATACTGTACACTAATATGGCATAGTTAAATGGCTTTACGCTATATTTAGCTTGTGCTTTCTTCAGCTTCCAATCGAGCAAAAAGTTGCCTAATGGCACAAAAGCCGCAATTACTGCTGCTGCAGGCCAAAGCAAACTCCACTTCACTCGAATAGCTGCGTAAAGTATCGCTACAGCATATAAACTGAAAATCCCCCCGTGAATACTTCCCATAAGCGTCACGGCTTGCTCTATTCCCCATATATATTTCAAGGGCATAGCGATACATAGTAATAAAAGTAATGAAATGCCATCTAGAAAACCTGTGATTCGTAAAATGTGAATTGGATGTCCTCGCACTTTTCATGCTCCTAATATAGATTGAATTGATCTCTCTATTCTAACATTTAATTAGGCGATAAAAATAGAACGAGGCAGATGGAAAGTGAAGGTTCAGCAACAAATATGAGATGAACGATTTATTTTTGGAAGATGTCGTCAAAAATGGTGAATTCAAAATCTCATTATTTGTTTCAATTAAAGCTTGACCTTGAAGTGTACTTCAACATTTATGCTCTAGCTAATCAATTACGGCTATCCATAATTGAAGTCTGAGATAAAGTTGGAGGTTATGTATGATGCGAGTATTAGAGGTAGTTGTTATTTTGGTCATTATTGCAGTCACGACGGGAATCCTAATTGGCAAAAGAGAACGGCGGCTGAATGCAGTGTTATGTATGTCCTTAGTGTTGATTGTATTATTGCATGGAATAATCGATCATTTTCGCATACAGATGGTTCCAGCCTATGCCGCTGTTTTAACGCTAATCATTGTATTGGTCCTTAGATTGTCTAAGCCGCACAGCATAGTCCGCACTAAGCTTTTGTTAAAAAACAGTTTGCTAACTGTTGTCGTAATTAGATGCCACTCCTTCGGTAGGAGTGGTTTTCTTTTTTATACCGAATATTTTGTGCGGAAAACCTCGATTTTTTTTGACTCGAGGGGTAGTGTCTATCATTGCTAATGGACATGAGATCCGCTAATTTTGAATTTTAGTGGGTTTTGACATTTTAACGGACATGAGATCCGCTATTTGTGCTGAAACACTCAAAAAGACTCGATTTATAGCAAATAGCGGAACCTATGTCCGTTAAAATCAAAAAAAGAGCTAAATCCCATAAATAGCGGAACCTATGTCCGTAACACCCGCCACCCAAGCTGCTTTTTCTGTCACATTAAGAATTCAAACACCCCACGCAACTTTGAGGCACACAAACCCACACCCAAGCAACAATGAGAATAACCGAAACACCCCCACGCCGATGTTACATTGAGTATTACCGACTTAAACCCGCGCCAAGTTACATCTAGTAATACCAGAATAAACCCACACTGATGTTGCATTGGATAATACCGGAACAAACCCATGCCAAAGCAACATTGAGTATTACCGAAACAAAAACACGCCTACGTCACATTGAGTATTACCGACATAATCTCACACTCAAGCAACAATGAGTATTTTCGTAACACGTACAAACCCACGGAACTTTGACTATCACCGTCAGATTACCCACTCTCATGCTACTAAGACGGATGTATACCGTTACAATCGAATTTTAAAAGTACGGCAACGTTGGTGGCCACTGGATACCTCTAACAGTTGGAGTTCAACGAGTTTGTACAAAATACGCCTTGCATGTCGATCACTTACTCTGAGATGCTCAGCGAGTTCTAAAGGAGTTATTGGTCGGAGCAAACGTCGTGCTAGTCGTAAGGTTTCCGCTTCAGAGCTCATTAACTGTGAAGGCACATCTGAAGAAATGAATTTACCGATAAAAGCAAGAACGAGCTGCTGGCATTGTTGCGGTTCGTCCGTAATAGAAGGGTAAGCAACAGGCAGCAGCATCCAACCGTCAAGAGCTAACAAACAATGCCTTCTACACAAATCATTAATCGTCTTACATCAAGATCTCGAGCGTGGGACGCATATCCTTGAATCTCAATTCCACCTTTTGCGCCACCTGGCATATAGGCAAGATCCAGATATCGATAGCCATTATTGAAATCGCGAACTTCCCATTCAGGCAGCAGATAATCAAAATGTCCGACAGCAGGGAACCATACTGATCGTAGAAATTCAACTGTTCCGTGGCCAAGTCCCTTATTGAGCAATTCAAGTCTTCTATGATTACTCTCTGAATCAATATTGGCTTGTAACCATTCCTTATATTTGTGATCAAATTGAGATGCCATAACTTACACTTCCCCTCTGCAAAATAAAAACGCCGCTGTCATACAAACACTCCCAAACAGGAATGGTTGTATGACAGCGGCGTGTTCTTCACGACCTATGTTGTCAGTATATCGTCAGCTGACTATTTCATCAATAGCCGTTATTTCTAATATTCATAAGTGTCTCATAGTTTTTGTAAGATGCACTATTAATTGAACAAATACGATATATTATTKATATACAGCTTGAGTAACACACCCAAACAATTGACATCTAATCAATTTTTTTCAAGAACCCAACTGATAACGCAGCTTATAAAATCGAAACAATTCCTTCACACCATATTATCATCAAAATAGAGAAGACATAACTGAGTAAAAGCACTAAAAGCACTTGTTCAAGCACTTAAGAACCAAATCTTGAAGGGTAACCGTAAAATATCCAATAGGAGGTTCGGCATGAAAGTTAAGATTGTTATTATAACAGGAGCAAACTCGGGGATCGGAAAAGCGGCAACGCTGAAGTTTGCAACCGAAGGATATCATGTTATCATGGCTTGCCGCAATTTGCAGATTAGTAGACCTGTGCAACAAGAAATCATACTAGCAGCAAACAATGTTAATGTAGATTTGATGGAGCTGGATATTTCATCGTTTGATTCTATTCGTTTATTCTGCGCTGCATTCAAAGCTAAATACTCACGGTTGGACATTTTAATACATAACGCAGCTTACTTAAATCATGGAGAAAAGCAATATAAGCTTAGTCCTGAACATATTGAATTGTCTTTTGCTACAAACACATTTGGTCCCTTCTTAATGACTAAGTTGCTGACAGACCATCTTCAAAAATCGCAGGACCCGAGAATTCTTAATGCCTGTACGACCAATATTAAAAATTTCTTCGATCCCAAAAGAAAAATCGATTTCGATAATTTACGCGGTGAACTGCAAAACAAGCAGCGTCACAGTGTATATAAGATGTACGGAGACTCCAAAATGGCGTTATTGATATTAACCTTCAAATTAGCTGAACAATTGAAAAGCAAGGGAATTAAAATCAATGCGCTTCAAATCAACCGAGTAAAATTATCAAAAGAAACGATAAGCAAACTTAGCCCATTTTGGAAAGTGCTTGCTACGGCTCAAAATTTAACGAATCCGCCACCAGCCGGCATGGCAGACAATTATTTTTATATTTGTACTTCAGATGAATTCCGCGATGTAACAGGTCAGCTAATTAACCACAAGCGAGAGATAGTTGCACCATCCACAAGCGAAAAAGGTGTAGAGCAATTGAAAAACATATTTGGTTCGGGAAGCTATCCTAAATACGCTATTGACACTGAAAATTCGTCGAAGCTATGGGTTTTAAGCACGGAGCTGACTAGTAATTTTTATGAGTCGTAAGCACAACAGGAGTAGCAGAAGTTAGAAGGAAATAAAGTTCTAGACTGAAAAATAAAGTGTTAGACTGACGATGCGACGATGCTTCATTAAGCTAACGAGCAGGATACTTTAATCACTGCTCTAATACTTTAGTGGTGAGATTCAAGCCTTTCATTGTACTTTCGGATAGTTACATTTAATGTTAGTTGAGGTGGTGGTTGATAATTGAAGAAAAAACTATGGATACCAATGGTACTTCTTATAGTGGCATTTATTGTATAGATATTAATGTATACATACCCAAAGCACTATAAATTTACGATTCAAGGGGTATTGTATCAATTGGGTGAAGAAAATAGTGATTTTGTGAAGCCAGATACCATATTTGTAAATGGTAAAATGAAAAAGAACATAAAAGGAGTAAGAACATTCACAGGAATAATCGATATTAAAGGTGAAAATATACCTGTTCCAGAAGAGCATCGACAATTAAAGATAACACTGAGCGAATATGGTGAAGCAG
>NZ_JBFTSN010000161.1:0-12820 GCF_056400045.1 Paenibacillus sp. 01L418 | reverse complement strand
GAACTGATAAGCTGGACATTGCAGCTTAACCGCGGACATTTAATGGAGAAAAAAAATGCGGCGCTCTCTGAATCAGAGAGACAAGCGCTTAAGCTTGGAGATTGGATTCAGAAGCAGTTGGAATCGGATGAGCCCGCATATTCCTTACCTGATCATTTAACCGTTGGCAGTCGCTTATTTAATGAAATGATACCTTTCTTACTCGTTACAGAGCAGTCTGGCACGAAGCATGCAACCTATTCTGAATTAGAAAAACTTCTGCGTTCATTTATGTCCGACGATGTCTTGCTTATTCCGCTCAAGAGCCAGGAATGGCTGATATGGGGTTCGATGTCCTTGCTGAGAGATGAGGATTCCGATGCTTTCGATGAGCAGGAGGAAGAGACGATTGAGGATAGTCTAGCTTCGATTGGGCTTGGATTGCATGAGATGCTTGCCAGTGAGTGGATTGGTGAATGCCACATCGCAGTTGCTCATCCATCATCACCAGCAAAAGGTATGATTGAGACGACAATGCTGCTGCGGGAGACGATTAATCTTGGCCGAAAATTCCATGTAGGAACGAATATTTATTTGCCGTGGATGCTTCAGTTGGAACGTTTGTTGAATGCAATTCCTGAAGTCCATCGTGCGAGATATTTGGAGCAGTCGTTAAAAAGAGCGGATCTATTCGTTGAATCAGAAATGCTGAGTACATTGGAAACATTTTTTACGCTTGATTGCAACGTTAGTGAGACAGCGAAGAAATTATACATTCATAGAAATACATTATTATATCGTTTAGACAAGCTTAAACAAGAGACTGGTTTAGATGTTCGTCAGTTTAGGGATGCCGTACTAGTCAAAATTATATTACTATTGTACAAAGTTACGAAAAGAAATTAGTTTTTTTGTAAAGTATGTGCATAGTCACAAGCTCCCCAGTGGGATAAGATATAGGCATAACGAAATTTCTTTCTAGGGGGAAAATTATCATGGCAGGCGTACGTTTAGAAGGCATTTACAAAAAATACCCGGGTACTGACAAAGCATCGGTTACTGACGTTAACTTAGATATTAAAGACAAAGAGTTTCTCGTATTGGTCGGACCATCTGGTTGCGGTAAATCGACAACTCTTCGTATGATTGCAGGCCTTGAAGAAATTTCCGAAGGCAAATTGTTCATCGGCGACCGCCTTGTGAACGATGTAGCTCCTAAAGACCGCGACATCGCGATGGTATTCCAATCCTACGCGTTGTACCCGCACATGAACGTTTACCAAAACATGGCTTTCGGCCTTAAACTTCGTAAATTCAAAAAAGCAGACATCGACAAACGTGTTCGTGAAGCTGCTAAAATTCTAGATATCGAGCATTTGCTTGACCGTAAACCAAAAGCACTTTCCGGTGGTCAACGTCAACGTGTCGCTCTAGGACGCGCAATCGTTCGTGAGCCACAAGTATTCTTGATGGATGAGCCGCTTTCCAACTTGGACGCGAAACTTCGTGGACAAATGCGCGCTGAAATCAGCAAGCTTACAAAACGTCTTGAAACAACAACTATCTATGTAACGCATGACCAAATCGAGGCAATGACAATGGGTGACCGTATCGTTGTTATGAAAGACGGTTTCATTCAACAAACAGCTTCACCAGAAGAACTGTATAACCACCCGGTTAACATCTTCGTAGCTGGCTTTATCGGCGCTCCATCGATGAACTTTATCAGTGGTTCGCTTACAGAGCAAGGCGGAGCGCTTCGCTTCAAAGCAAGCGGCGTTGATGTAGTTGTTCCAGAAGGCAAAGCAGCATCGCTTCGCTCGAAAGGTTACATCGGCAAAGAAGTGATTCTTGGCATTCGTCCAGAGGATCTTCACGAAGAGCCAGTATTCTTGGAAGCATCCCCACAAACAATCGTGAACGCAAATGTTGAGGTTGCTGAGAACCTTGGTCACGAGATGTACTTGTACCTGAACGGTATCGGCACTGACACAGTTATCGCTCGTGTTGACGGCCGCTCTGGTCTACGTGATGGCACAACTGTTAAGCTTGCGCTTGACATGAACAAAGTACACTTGTTCGACAAAACGACAGAACTTAACATTTTCGAAGCTTAATAAATAGTATGGAAGAAGAACGGTCGGATTATCCGATCGTTCTTTTTTTATTTTAACTAGAGGTCGTTTTTGTCGAAATGGCTGTTGCGATTAAATAAATAGGAGTCAAACAAAACCGTTTCCATGCTTCGGCTGTCTAATACAAAACAGGAATAATAATGTAGAAGAAATGAGAGGGAGCCTGGGCAGGAGGGAAGAGGCATGAATAAGGATGAGTGGGCTGAAGCGGCTATACGGGGCGATGAAACGGCGCTGCTGCAGCGTATTGATCTAGATAAGCTTCAAATGTATGGGATTGCTTATTCATATATGCGAAATGAGTCGGATGCATTGGAGGCTATACAAGAAACGGTTTGCCGGATATGGACGAAAAAGCATACATTAAGGGAGCCGAAATTTTTTACAACGTGGGCCATTCGTATTTTGATCCGTGTGTGTATGGATGCTAAGAAGAAGCAAACAAGGGAGCGTCCTACCGATTCGATAGCCGAGCAATATGATTTGAGGGAAAAGACAGTTGAGTACGATGAGACAGCAGCACGCCTTGATATGGCTGCGCAGATTCAACTGCTTCCGGTTAACTATCGTATGGTGATAACACTCAAATATTATCGTGATATGACGATTACGGAAATTGCTGAGCTATTGGAGAAGCCTGATGGGACCATTCGAACGTGGCTGAACAAAGCATTAAAAGGACTAAGAGCAGATATGGCTCATATGAAGGAGGAGATACGAAATGAGCGAGGCCAAGGAGACGCCGTTCAGGCAAGCCAATCAGGCGCTGCGAAGTGACATTGACCATGTGAATCAGGAGCTTGTTGTGATGCCGGAGCTGGCGCTGGAGGCAGCAATACGAAGTGGAATTGAGCAGGGGCGGAAGCGATCCATACGTAGAAACAGAAAAAGATGGAGTGTGAGCATGATTGCTGCAGGGCTAAGTGTAATCCTGCTTCTAACCGCGTTCGTTCGCGTATCTCCTGTGTTTGCTTCTATTGTGAAGGAAATTCCGGGTTTCAGCGGGTTTGTTGAGTTGATTCAGGGAGATAAGTCCTTGATTACAGCAATGGAAAATGATTTCATACAGCCTATAAAGCTCTCGGACGAGAAAAACGGTTACATTTTTATGGTTGATGGTATTATAGCCGATGATCAGCGTATGGCTATTCTGTATACGGTAGAGGGACCAGGAATTAACGGCAATACAGGATTTCTGGAGTATAAATTAAAAACGAGTGATGGTAAGGATTTGGTCGCTTCCATTGGTTCATCGCATTATCCGAATGATGATGCCGAGGGTTCAAGCGTTCCTGTCCATCAATATTTAGATATACTAATGGGCGAAGGTTCTAAAATGCCGGAGAGCTTGCAATTCAGCCTATTGCTTGGCGGTCAGTGGCTAAAGGTTGATTTTCCAATTGAGCATAAAAGATTCGAGGGGATGCGTGAAGAAATCTCGATCGAGCATAAGGTTGAGGTCGGAGGACAACGTTTTACGGTGAAAAATGCTGTTATCACACCGCTTCAAATAGCAGTGACAATCGAAGCAGATGCAACTAATGACAAACACGCAAATGGTTTTATAAATATAGCGCTTGTCGATGAGAAAGGCAGGCGATATGAGTCGAATTCTGCATTTGGCGATTCTAATACATCAATTACCCTTCACTTTAAGAGCAGCTATTTCGTTAAGCCCAAAAAGTTAACTTTAATTGCGGACGGTTTGTATTTGTCGGAAAACAATTTAAGCATCACGGTGGATACGGATAAAATAGAAACTTTATCATCACCGAATAATAGGCTTCTATTAGCCAGCAAAGAGCTGCTAAATGGTGAGTATGAAGTGAAGTTTGATTTGCTAAGCCAGGATGAGATCGACAAGAAGCCAGGCTATACATTATTTCCGCACGGCGGCACCTTCAAGGACGGTGCTGGTTTATCCTACCCTATTTCAGATAATCGGGGGGTGCAGTGGAATTCAAATGAAGATAAAGTGACCTATGTTTATCGAATTCCAGCAGCAGATTACAAGCAGCCGTTAACATTCAGTATTGAGCAGTACCCTGGTTATGTATTAAAACCGATAAGTATACCGATAAAATAAGTCGAAGGCGCTGAGCAGCGGAGGAAACGTTGCGTTCAGCGCCTTTTTCCTTTACGATGAAGACATTGGAAAATATCATACATATACACAATAGCAGTTGTCATATGAGGGAGGCCCTACGATGCCGAAAAAAGTGAAAGTATCTGAGCTCGTTAAACAATTTCAGCTTGAGATTATTGCGGGCGAGGATGGAATGAAGCGTGCCATTACAGTAGATGATTTGTATCGGCCTGGACTCGAAATGGCTGGATATTTCCACTACCATCCAAGTGAGCGCGTACAGCTGCTTGGAAGAACGGAAATCTCGTTCCTAAATATGCTGGACGGTGAAGAGCGCAAGGATCGTATGGTTCGTTTATGCAACGAGGATACACCTTGCATTATTTTGACAAGAGGGCTGGAAGCGCCTCAAGAGCTTGTAGATCAATGTAATGAGAAACAAATTCCGCTGCTCAGAAGCAATGTGGCTACAACCATTTTGTCCAGCAGAATTACGGACTTTTTGGAGAGAAAGCTAGCTCCGACAGCAACGATTCATGGCGTTCTTGTTGACGTATACGGCGTTGGAATGCTTATTACTGGAGGTAGCGGCATCGGTAAAAGCGAGACGGCGCTAGAGCTTGTCAAACGCGGACACCGGCTTGTCGCTGATGATGCAGTAGAAATTATGCAAACCTCCGATGCGCAGCTGCACGGCAGTGCGCCAGAGCTTATTCGTCACCTGCTCGAGATTAGAGGGCTGGGTATTATTAATGTAATGACACTTTTTGGCGCAGGGGCAGTTCGGACGCAGAAGCGTATCGGCCTTGTCATTAAGCTGGAAAACTGGCAGCAGGACAAGCAGTATGATCGCCTTGGCTTGGATGAAGAAACGACCCGTATTATCGAGACGGACATTCCGCTCGTAACTGTGCCAGTAAGACCCGGTCGTAACTTAGCGGTCATCATCGAGGTGGCAGCAATGAATTTCCGCTTGAAACGAATGGGTTACAATGCGGCGCTGCAGTTTACGAATAAGCTTACGGAAACGATCGCTGATGATATGGACGAATACGATTGAACCTAAAGGGGATATAACTAAATGAAGACATTGATATTAAACCCAATTGCCTTCACATTAGGCTCTATTGAAGTGCATTGGTATGGCATTATTTTGGGAACAGCGGCATTAGTGGGGCTGCTTCTCGCGGTGCAAGAAGGTAAACGATTCGGAATTAAGCCGGATTTTTTCATGGATTTGTTGCTGCTCGGCGTCCCTTCCGCCATTATTGGAGCGCGAATTTATTATGTAGCGTTCAAATGGGAAGATTATAAAGGCAACTTTGTAGATGTGTTCAAAATATGGAATGGCGGTATCGCGATATATGGTGCGATAATCGGAGCTTTTATTTGCGGGTTCTTCTATTTCCGCTATAAAGGCTATAACTTCTGGCGTTTGGTAGACATTTGTGTACCTGGACTGCTTGCAGGTCAAATGATTGGTCGTTGGGGAAATTTCATGAACCAAGAGGCGTATGGCGGCGTGGTTAGCGAGTCTTTCCTTCGCAATACACTTCATTTACCATCGTTTATCGTGGATCAAATGCTTATTCAAGGTGAATACCGTCACCCGGCTTTCTTGTATGAATCCGTATGGAGCTTGGTCGGTATTGCTATATTGTTCATCCTTCGCCGCCAAAAGTTTTTGCGCGCAGGCGAGCTGATGGCCAGCTACTTTATCTGGTATTCAATCGGCCGTTTCTTTATAGAAGCGCTTCGTACGGACAGTCTTGCATTTAGAGGACCATCGTGGCTGGCATCGTTTATTAATGGCCTCTGGACTCCAATGGAGGTATTGTTCAAACAAGGTTACTTGGATCCTGCGTACGGCAACATAAGGATTTCACAAGTACTGGCGCTGCTTTTAATCGTTGGTGCGGTTGTACTTATTATCGTGCGACGTAAGACGGGACTTGCATCCGCTCATTACCTTGATCCAATTACGACTAGCAAGCCAGAGCGTAACGTGGGATCGGATTCTGAGAAAAAGGGCAAAGACCAACCTGTTGGCACTAAAAAAGATGATGAGGCTGGCAAGCGTTAAATGTAATTTAGGGAGGTTTATCGATGACGGGCAATATCAAAACGATGCTGTTCGATTTGGACGGCACGATTATCGACACCAATGAGCTTATCATCCGCTCGTTCATAGAGTCTTTACAAGGCGTAGCACCAGAAGGATTCGGAAGAGAGCATATTATTCCAAGCATGGGACAGCCGCTTACGGATCAAATGAAGCTATTCTCGGGATTGGATGAAGTAACACATCTTGTGGCAGCGTATCGCGAAGTTAATCTGCGTTTGCATGATGAATATGTAAAACCATTTGATTACGTCATAGAAGTTATTGAGCGGATGCATAAGCAAGGTATCCAAATTGGCGTCGTTACGACAAAAATGCGTCTGACAACGGAACGCGGCTTGAAATACGTTGGGCTGTTCGACTTCGTGGATACCATTGTAACGATTGATGATGTTGTTCATGCTAAGCCGCATCCAGAACCAGTGAGCAAAGCAATCGGTCTGCTCGGCGCAGATCCGGCAACGACCATTATGGTTGGAGACAGCACAGTGGATATCGAGTCGGCGATTGCAGCAGGTGCGATAGCAGTTGGTGTCGCTTGGTCGCTAAAAGGCGAGCAAATCCTTAAGGATGCCGGAGCCCATCATGTCATTCACGACATGCGCGATCTCTATTCCTTTGTCGGAATGGAGCGGGAAACATTTGCGTAAAGTTGAACGATATCCGGTGGAAGGGCCAAACGCGCTGTGGCAAGTATATTCAACGGTCAGCCGATTCAAATCGGTTCGTAATTTCATTTGCATCCAGCTAGCGCGCTATTGTCCGATTCTTCCGTTAAAAAATTGGATTTACCGCCGTTTGCTCGGCATGAAGGTCGGAGAACATACCGCTTTTGCACTTATGGTCATGGTCGATGTCTTTTTTCCCGAGCGTATAACGGTAGGCAATAATACAATTATCGGATATAATACAACCATTCTAACTCATGAATATTTGATCAAGGAGTATCGTCTCGGCGACGTCGTGATAGGCTCTCATGTCATGATAGGAGCAAATACGACGATATTGCCAGGTGTAACAATCGGCGATCATGCCATTGTAGCTGCTGGATCAGTTGTCCATAAGGATGTGCCTGCTTATGCATTTGTAGGAGGCAATCCGATGCGGGAAATTAGACGAAGCGAAATGGTCGTGCCAAGCGAATTTGATGAGAATGTGCGCAACATTTTAAACTAATGGGCTATGGAAAGCTTCGTCCGTGCGAGTTCGTCTCGCAGCCGGTCGAGGCTTTCTTTTTTGACGTAAAACGGATCGATTTCAACTTGACGAAAATAAGCTTTTCATGCTAATATTACGACTAAACTCTTTAATTTGTTAGCATGGTAACATGGTATCGCTTTAAACCACTAAAGTAAACGAAGGTGATATTGGATGTCTAAACCAAAAGTATTTGAGAAGCCGATAGGCGTTAAAGATTATTTGCCAAGTGCAGTGGCTAAGCTGCGTCATATTGAACGTCAGGTTCTTGCCTGCATGCAGGGCTGGGGCTACGAACAAATTATAACTCCAACAATGGAATATTACGATACAGTGGGTGTAGCCAGCTCTACATCCGATCAGAAGTTATTCAAGCTGCTTAACAATCGTGGAACAACGCTGGTGCTGCGCTCTGATATGACGTCGCCAATCGCTCGTGTAGTGTCGTCCTTATTGAAGCAAGCGGACTTTCCGCAGCGTCTGTCGTATCACTCTAATGTGTTTCGGGCGATAGAGGAAGAGGCGGGCCGCGAGGCAGAATTTTTCCAAACGGGCGTAGAGCTAGTTGGTGATTCTTCAGCAGAAGCGGATGCAGAGGTTGTTGCTCTTGCAATCGCGTCGCTTAAAGCTGCCGGTGTTGAACGCTTCAAGATCGCGATTGGGCATGTTGGGTTCCTAAACGGCTTGCTGGAGCAATCCTTGCCAGGCCGTGCAGAAGCGCAGGAGCAGTTGAAGAGCTGCTTGTTAGGCCGTGATTTTGTAGGTTACCGCGAGCAGCTTCGTGGATTATCCGTGGATGAATCCGTTCAGCAAGAGCTGGAAGGTGTTTTGCGTCTACGCGGCGGGCAAGAGATTTGTGATCAAGCGCTGCAGCTGAATGTGGATGATAAAGCGCGGGCGTCCATTCAACATTTGTGCCAAATATGGGATGTGCTGAAGGCGTATGGGGTTTGTGAGCATGTGCTTATCGATCTGACGATGATTGGTGACTTCTCCTATTACACAGGGATGACTTTCGAGGGTTATGCAGCTGATCTAGGCTTCCCGGTTGTAAGTGGAGGCCGTTATGACAACCTGCTGGCCCAGTTCGGCAGACCGGCTCCTGCAACGGGATTTGCGCTCAAGACGACGCGTATTCTGGAGCTGCTTGGCGATGGCGCTGAGAGTGAAACGGAACGCACACTGGTTATCTATGATACAGCTGGACGCAATGAGGCGCTTGTTAAAGCACAGGAACTGCGCGGGCAGGGTGCGAGCGTTGTAACAGAGCGGGTAGATGCGAATAACGCACTTCTTGATGAGCTTAAAAATAAGGCACAGCAGCAATCGTTTACTTATAAAGGCGTAGCCTACACAGCATTGCTGACATTTGACGGAAGCGGAATTAAAGGAGGCAGCGCCACATGAGCGGAGCGACAAAAGATATATTGAAAGTGGCGATGCCGAAGGGCCGCATTTATAAGGTAGCTTCCAAGCTGTTCCGTGAAGCGGGGCTTCCGATTCCTAGCGACTTTGATGATACGCGCAAGTTGATCATTGAGCTTCCAGAGGTAGGGATGGAGTTTATTATGGCAAAGCCTGTTGACGTACCGACTTATGTGGAATACGGCGTAGCGGACATTGGAATCGTGGGCAAAGACGTGCTCATGGAGGAAAATAAAGATGTTTATGAGCTGCTTGATCTTGGCATTGCCAAATGCCGGATGTCTGTTATTGGCATGCCGGATTGGAAGCCGACTATGAATCCGCGTGTAGCGACCAAATACCCGAATGTGGCTTCGGCGTATTTCCGTGAGCTCGGGCAGCAGGTGGAGGTCATTAAGCTAAATGGCTCCATCGAGCTTGCGCCAATGATCGGGTTAGCTGACCGTATCGTCGATATGGTGGAAACCGGCCAAACTCTTCGTGAGAATGGGCTTGTGGAGATGGAATCGATCTTCGGTATTACGAGCCGCTTAATCGCGAATCGAGTAAGTTACCGGATGAAGAATGAAGCTATTCAAGGACTGTGTGATCGCTTGCAGGAAGCGCTGGCTAAGCGGGGTTAGGAAGAGAGCGGAAAGTAAGAAGAAAGCATGATTGGATAAAGCGAGCCTAGCAAGAGCGGGAGATGCTTGGCGAGTGTCACTGAAGCACGAGCAAACGCAGAGCAGGGCTTGCAGCATTTCATGTATAGACGAGGCATGACAAGTGAAGCGCATGCTGGACTGGACGGATAATTAGCCTTGTGAGTATTGGAAGGAGTGGATGATATGCGTATTATGCGAGCGGAGCAATTTGGTTTGAAGCGTGAGGTGGAGTATGGGACACCTGAGCAAAATGAGTCTGCTTTGAAGATCGTCGCAGATGTAAAGTCTGAGGGGGATGCAGCTCTGCTGAGGTATACGGAGCAGCATGACCGCGTTAAGCTGGACGCTGCGTCGCTGCGTGTGACGCAGGAGGAAATACAGGCGGCGTATGAGCATGTTGACGCCGACTTTCTCACGGCTATTCGCGAAGCAGCCGTGAACATTCGGGTATTCCACGAGAAGCAAATGCGTACCTCGTGGATGGATTTGCAGCAGGACGGAACGCTGCTCGGGCAAATTATGCGACCGCTCAAGCGGGTCGGCGTATACGTGCCCGGAGGCAAGGCGGCTTATCCGTCGTCTGTGCTGATGAATGTTATACCGGCGCAGGTAGCTGGCGTGCCGGAAATTGTTATGGTGACGCCGCCGGCAACTGGCGGCACGGAAGGCATCGACCCGTATATTCTCGTTGCCGCCGCGGAATCGGGCGTCAAGGAGATGTACCGGGTCGGCGGCGCACAGGCCATAGCCGCGCTTGCGTACGGCACGGCCACGATTGCTCCGGTCGATAAAATATGCGGACCGGGCAATATTTATGTGGCGCTAGCAAAGCGCGCCGTATTCGGTGCCGTCGATATCGACAGTATCGCCGGGCCAAGTGAAATCGTCGTGCTTGCTGACGATTCAGCTGATCCCGCGTATGTAGCCGCGGATCTGCTGTCGCAGGCGGAGCACGATGAGATGTCATCGGCGATCCTTGTAACGCCATCGCAGCAGCTTGCGGAAGCTGTAGCAGCGGAGGTGGAGCGTCAGCTGTCCACCCTGCCGCGCCAAGACATTGCACGCAGCTCCATCGACAACTATGGCGCTGTACTGCTGG
Organism: Paenibacillus sp. 01L418; assembly: GCF_056400045.1. Taxonomy (NCBI): domain Bacteria; kingdom Bacillati; phylum Bacillota; class Bacilli; order Caryophanales; family Paenibacillaceae; genus Paenibacillus; species Paenibacillus sp. 01L418. The sequence continues at coordinate 2,133 of NZ_JBFTSN010000161.1, read as the reverse complement.
TCGACTCGCTCGAAGCGGGTATCGACGTTATTAATCAGATCGCGCCTGAGCACTTAGAGGTGCTGACGGTTGATCCGATGCGTTTGCTCGGCTACATTCAGAACGCAGGCGCTATTTTCCTTGGGCCATACAGCTCGGAGCCGGTCGGGGATTATTTTGCTGGACCTAACCACATCATTCCAACAAACGGCACAGCACGGTTCTCATCGCCGGTTAACGTTGATGATTTCTTGAAGAAATCGAGCTTGATTTACTACAGTAAAGAAGCGTTGATGGCTAATGGCGATAAAATCATGACGCTGGCTCGTCATGAAGGACTTGAAGGGCACGCTCGTGCAATTGAGGTTCGTCTTGAGAAGGAACGCGGGTAAACATTTTAACGTAAAAAGATAAATTTGTTAGGCAAACAATTAAGTATAGGAGAGTTATTACCTAGGTAATAACTCTTATGCTCTTTAGCGGCATGTGCTGGAATTCCCTTATGCGGCAGGGCATTTGAGATGATGAAAACAAACATAATCATATAGGAAGAAGGAATGAAAGTGTCGGAAAATCGCGTACGTGAAGCATCGGTGGCACGCAAGACGAATGAAACGGATATTAAACTTACTTTTGCAGTAGATGGAACAGGTGAAGCAAAGATTGATACAGATGTCCCTTTCTTTAACCATATGCTGGATCTATTTATTAAGCACGGCCAGTTTAATCTGGAATTAGAAGCACGCGGCGACATCGACATCGATGATCACCATACGGTAGAGGATATCGGAATTTGCATCGGTCAAACGCTTCGTGAAGCGCTAGGTGATAAACGCGGCATCAAGCGTTACGCTAGCGTATTTGTACCAATGGATGAGGCGCTGGCTCAGGTTATTATTGATGTGAGCAACCGCCCACACTTTGAATATCGTGCCGAATACCCATCCACACAAGTAGGCAGCTTCTCGACAGAGCTTGTTCATGAGTTTTTGTGGAAGCTTGCACTTGAATCACGCATCACGCTTCACGTAATCGTACATTACGGCAAAAACACGCACCACATGATTGAAGCGGTGTTCAAAGCGCTTGGACGAGCGCTTGATGAAGCAACAAGCATTGATCCTCGCGTACAAGGAGTGCCTTCAACGAAAGGAGTGCTCTAGGATGATCGCGATTATTGATTATGGGATGGGCAACCTCCACAGCGTAAGCAAAGCGGTTGAGCGTCTTGGATACGAGGCGGTTATAACAGACGATCCCGAGAAGATTGCAGCTTCAGACGGAGCGATTCTTCCTGGCGTTGGTGCGTTTGGCGATGCTATGCAAAACCTGCGGGAAACGAAGATGGATGAAGTGACTAAAGCGTATGCAGCTTCTGGTAAGCCGCTGCTCGGCATTTGCCTTGGCATGCAGCTTCTCTTCACCGAAAGTGACGAATATGGAACGAATGAGGGATTAAATCTTCTTCCCGGCAAAGTTAGCCGTTTTACAGGTGATTACAAGATTCCGCATATGGGTTGGAACAAGCTGAATTTCCTTCAAGAGCAATCGCCTCTATTTAATGGGTTGACCGAAGGGCATGTTTATTTCGTACACTCGTTCCATGCGAAGCCGGAGGTAAGTTCCGACCTGCTCGCAACAACAGACTATTATCAGCAGGTAACAGCAATTGTTGGTCGCGGAAACGTATATGGCATGCAATTTCACCCCGAAAAAAGCGGAGAGCTTGGCATGCAGCTGCTGGGCAACTTTCTTGCACTAACTAAAATTAACGAAGCATAACAAGCTTCAATAGATATTCAAGCAAGTTAACTACTTAAACAAATTAAATCGTTTAAGACTTAAAGCTTAAGCTTGCCCCACAGGCTATTGCGATGATAAGCCTGTGTGAGAATTGCATAGTGCCTGTATACTGTTTACCTGTTTGCATGTGTGTGTGAGCAGTACTTGTGTGCTTGGATAATGATCGATCAAGCCAAGCACAGGCTGCTCAATCTTGCCAACATTGCTGAATGAATGCATTCCATTTAATAATGACCGTGCTATTTCTTCCATACTTACAAATGAGTCTACGCTGCTTGGTAAGGATGCTTCTTCCTTAATCCAAGCAGTTTTATCAAAGTGATTCCAAGTAATCCTAAGTAATGCCGAGTG
>NZ_JBFTSN010000160.1:0-12857 GCF_056400045.1 Paenibacillus sp. 01L418 | reverse complement strand
CCTCCCAAATAGATAGTTTGTTTCTCGATACTTTTATCATTGTAGTATAAATGTCATTTTCATCGAAATAACAGATTTTTGCGAAACCTAACAGAATTCATTTGGAAGTAAGAATTTAAGAATGTGATTTAATACAATGGTATGAATGGGAATGTCCTGTGTGCTATGCTTTGGATTGTAGAGAGTATCCTCAAGTGGTGAGTGAATAGCGATCGTTTGAACAGACAGGGAGGAAAATATGTATCATATATTAGTCGTCGATGATCAACAAGCTGAAATCGAAGCCATTGAATGGCTTATTCATAAGCATGCTCTACCATTTTCTGTTGCTCAGGCCAATGATGGGGAAGTGGCACTGGAATATATAAAGGGCCATCATGTAGATCTGTTATTCACAGATATTCGCATGCCATTCATGGACGGTCTAGAGTTAATTAAGCAGGCAAAAGCAGTCGTTCCGAACCTTAAAGTACTTATTTACAGTGCATATGGGGAATTTGAATATGCACAAAAAGCGATTCAGCTTGGAACGGTTCATTATATGTTGAAGCCGATTGATGTGAAGGAATTCCTAAAAGTGTTCCATTTCATCATCGCTATACTTGAAGACGAACGGCTTCAGAGAGAGAAAGAGGATCTGCTCGTTAAAGGCTTTCATAAAGGAGTGGCGTATGAGAAAGAGAAGCTCCTGTTTGATCTCTTTCAGGGTCGTGAGAGTGACGTTCATTACGAGGAACGGGCAGCTTTTGCAAGCCTAAATCATCTGGTAAATAAGCGAATGTATATGATTATGATTGGATTGCAAAATCGTTTTTTTGATCAACATCATACAGAAGCGTTCGATTTTCTACAATCGATTTGTACACATGAGATGCTTTTTTTAAATTTGAATGAGTATCAAAGCATCATGCTAGTCGCTATTGATCCAGCTTCAAAGAACCGCGATAACCTGCAAGAGCTTATGGCTTATGGGGATTGGATTAAAGAATGGCTGGAGACTCGCTTCGACCGGCGAAGTTTTATTATTGTTGGTAGTCCGGTAGAGAAGCTAGAGGGACTTCATGATGAGTTTACCCAAATGGAAGAGTTAATGAATTTTCGTTTTTTTATGGAAAGCAGTGTCGTTTGTTCCAAAGAAGATGAAAGCTTTCATGACCATATAGACGACGAATCGTTAGAGCTTATGCTGAAGGATATTTATACTTCCATTGCACAAAAGGAATATTATACACTTGAGCATCGAATAGAGTTTCTCATTGCAAGTATGCAAAGTTGTAAGCGCTTTAGTTCTATGTATGCCAAGCTATTATTTACAGACATATTAAAAAAAATAGTAGAGTCTCAAGGCAAAAGAAACAGCAATTTATTAAAGAATGGTTTTGAGCGAATCGCACTATGCAATTCGATTGCTGAGTTGAGGCAAGTCATTTTATCCGTTTTTCAGGAGCATTTGCTGCAAATCGAAACGGCGACAGATGATCAATGCCGCAAAGTGATTGAAGATGTACAGACTCTCATCCAGATGGAATACGGAAGTGATATTGGGGTCGCCTATTTAGCCAATCGCGTCTTTTTATCGCCAAGTTATTTAAGTTTTTTGTTTAAAAAAAATACAGGCCAAAACCTAGTCAAATATATTACAGCCGTTCGTATGGAGCGAGCGAAGGAGTTGCTGCGAGATACAACGATTAAAGTTGTTGATATTGCCAGTACAGTTGGATTCACGAACACTTCCTATTTTAATTTAATGTTTAAGCAATATAATGGCTTGACTCCAGTTCAATATCGTGAGGTAGGTGGGCGAAGGTGACTCTACTCAAATTTATCCGTAATCTCCGCCTGCGCCAGAAATTATTACTTTCTTATGTGATTGTCATCTTCCTGCCAACCATTGTACTGGGCTTATATGCCTACCATAACTCTAAATCTTCATTAGAGAGCCAGTTTCTGCAAAGTGCGGATAACGAGGCGAAGAAAGTCACTTTAGAGATCAGTTACCGACTTCAGAGGCAGGATGTGTCAATAAAATCGATTGTTTTCCATCCTACGGTTATCGAGATGATGAGTAACCCGAATCTGGATTTGTACACACAATTAATGATGCTGAATGATAAAATTGAACCTATTTTTTTTAACTTGATGTATATGGTTAGGGATATGAATGAGATAATGTTGTACTCCGAAAGTCATCAATCTGAAATAGGAAACTTCATGACGCCTTCATCTGCAATTAAGGAGAAGGATTGGTATCTAGAAACAAAGGGCAGTGATACAACCAAGTGGTGGTTTGAAGATGGAGAATTGTTTGCCACACGAGTGATTTACAATATCGAGTTTAGGACCGTGAGCGCTGTACTTTATGTTAGATTTGATTACCACAAAATCTTCGGTGATTTCATTGGCAGAGTGAACGGAGGGAATGGCATCATCATTACCGATAGACAGAATCGGCCCGTATTATCAGAGCATGCTGGGCAGATGGATGATGTTCAACTTCAATCACTTTCAAGGAAAGGCACTTCAAATGCAAAATTAGATGGCGAATCCTATTTAGTTGTAAACAAAGATATTCCTCAAACCGATTGGATACTTCATTATTTGGTTCCCGACAATCAGTACAAAACAGGCATTGGCAATATTTTAAGCGCAACGGGCATCATTGTACTCATCTGCATGGTTTTTCTAAGTATTATTATCTTCTTGTTCTCAGAAACGCTGTTAAAAGGAATCGAGAAATTAAACACCAAAATGAAGATGGTGGAAGACGGTGATCTTACTATTGTTGTATCAGCGAATTCCAAAGATGAAATCGGGCAGCTTACCAATCGATTCGGTTCTATGCTTAAACAAATTAATCAGCTCATTTCAGAGGTATATCAAACAAAAATTACGCAAAAGTCTGCCGAACTGAAAGCGCTACAAGCTCAAATTAATCCCCATTTTCTATACAATTCTTTATCTTTAATTAATTCAAAAGCGCTGCRTATCGATGCCCAAGAAATTAGTGACTTGGTAAATCAACTATCTAGTTATTACAGAACAACTTTAAATAAAGGGAAGCAGATTATTTCGATTCAAGATGAATGGACAAACGTCCAAGCGTACATACATATTCAATTAGCAATGCACAATAAAAGGTTTGACGTAGAATTTGATGTGGACGACAAGGTGTTTCAATTTGAAATGATCCATTTGATTTTGCAACCGATTGTTGAAAACTCGATTATGCATGGCATCGATCTTAAGAGGGAGGGCCGAGGTAAACTCATCCTGCGGGCAAGTCTCGACGGTGAAGATATTGTATTTGTTGTGGAGGATAATGGTGTCGGTATGGAACCTTATAAGATTAAGCGTATTCTTGAACATGAAAGTGCGGGTTATGGCATTAAAAATGTGCAAGAAAGATTACAGCTCTTATTTGGATCCGAATACGGGATATTAATTCATAGTCAATCCGGGATTGGCACTTCAGTTATCGTACGCATACCGCAGTATCGTCATATAAGTGATCAATAGCCATGATCAAAAAAGGGTCAATGCTCATAAGAGCACGGCCCTTTTTTTGTTTCTAATCGAAATCTGTTAGATTTCAAAAAATACTGTTATTTTACAGGGTTTCRAATGATAATACAATGTAATTGTGAACAGACGGCGTTGTCAACCGCCTTTGTAAGCGCTTCAACAAATGGTTTCTGAATTAAAAAAAAGAATGAGAGGATTGTTGATCCATGTTCAAGCGAACAACGTATAAAATGCTTTGTTTTATGATTCTAGCAAGCTTCTTTTATCAGAACAATACTGCTCATGTCTATGCTGATAGCGGCCAGCTGGATGTATGGGTGGTTAATGCATTGAAAGCCGTATATAGGACCAGCACGATCCCCGCAAGTCCTGGGAACAGCATTGATCTTGTTTCAGCCAGAAACGAATACGAAAATGAGCAAATTGCTGTAAGAAGCACTACTGATTTTGAGATTACTGGAGTTGAATTTTCCAATCTTGTATCTTCTGGCAATACGATCTCAAACAGCAACTTAAGCTATCATTTTGCGGAATACGAACTTGAAGATACAGTGCAACCCAATCAGTATTGGCCGGATTTGGTAGGCGAGCAAATCTATCCCTTATCAGCAATCCCCGACCCGCTGTCCAACGAGCCATCTATACATGTGGCGGCAAATTCAACTCAACCCATTTTAATAACGAATTTTGTTCCAGCCGGTGCTGCTCCTGGCTTTTATCAAGGTATGGTTACAGTGAAAACGACTTTGGGCGATTATCAAGTACCTATTGACGTTGAGGTAGCTAACGTTGAAATCCCTCAAACCTCTGAAGCTAATTTCGTTAATTATCAGTGGTCGATGACGAATGGTTTTATGATTGGAGGTAATCCGCCTGAGAATGTTGATGATCCTTTAACTCAGAATAGTTATGACGTTGGTCAGTACTATTACGGAGTGGAAACATATAGCGATGAATGGTTTGAGCTTATGGATAATTTCGCCAAAATCATGAGCGACTATCGACAGAACATGATTTGGGTTCGGACAGACTTGTTATTAAACGCAAATGGTACCAAAATGGCGTCTTTTAAAGACGGGATACCTAAAGATATCGACTGGTCCTTGTTTGATCGATATGTTCAAACCTTTATGGATAGAGGGATTACTCATTTTGCGAACATTCACTTGATCCATGCATTAGAACAAATGCCGCAAAGCGAAAGGCCAAACAAAGAAAATCCCCAAGATCCGTGGTTAACGTCAATACCTAAGAACAATTCACTACCTGCAACAGACGCTTATCTTACTAACTACTTGACGGCATTGCACGATCATTTAGAGGAAAAAGGTTGGCTTAACGATAATGGCTTCACTTGGTATCAACATACTAAGGACGAACCCAACGGTTCTAGCATTACAAACTATATGACGTATATAGCTAGAAAAGTAAAAGAGATCGTTCCAGATTTCAAAACATTGGACGCTGATGCGGGCGGTACTTTAATGAACGAAGCCATTAAACCCTATGTGGATGTTTGGGTTCCGTTAACGCCGGTTTTTCAATACAATAAGGATTTTTATAAAAAGGAGCAAGCGGCCGGCAAAGACTTGTGGGTGTATACTTGCGATGCCAATCCGGCTCCGTGGTTGAACAGATTCTGGACACAGCCCACTATGACTGGCAGGCTGTTATTCTGGAATCTTAGTCAAGACGATGTTAAAGGGCACTTGCATTGGGGATGGAACGTATGGTATGTCCCACATTATGGCGATTCCACGATCGTATATCCGGATAATGATAATATGACGGTTAAGAGCTCGCTGCGCTACGAAGCCCAAAGAGACGGACTAGAGGATTACGAACTGATGCACAAACTCAAACAAACCAATCCTGATCTTGCCGAGCGTATAGCTGACAGCGCTGTTAGCCCTTCAGATCCGAGAAAATATACCATTGACCCTGAATATATCAGAATGCTTCATAATTATCTGGTTAAAGCTGCTGCCAGTGAACCTGTGGGTGCAATTCCCGTGCCAACGAGTCCCTACGATGGGCAAGATGTACCTATGACATACATGACCGATAACGCGACCGGCGAAATCACCTTCAACGGTGAATGGTTTGCAAAAAGCCGGAAATACGCTTATATGGGCGGTGTGCAAGCCACATTGAAAGCGGAAGATTATTTGACCTATACATTTACAGGGTCCGGAATCGATCTTATTGCAGAGAAAAATGAATACTCCGGTAAAATTGCCGTATACATCGACGATTCCGCTCCGGTCATTATTGATCTATATGAAAAGGTTCAACTCGATTCAATATCGGTATACAGCAATCATAATCTATCAGCAGGCAAGCACACGATCAAGGTAGTGAACCTAGAGAACAAAAGCCTATTCGTTGACGGTTATCGAGTGAGCATGTATGAAGGACAGCAGATCTATGACGGAACACTACAAAGTTTGGACCTGACTAGCTCACCTTCGTTTCATTTTAATAAGGACAATATTAATTACCAAGTTATCGTTCCCAGTGATGTTAACGTATTCTCCATTACGCCAACGCTTTCGGATGCAAATGGAACTCTGGAGGTCAACGGACAACGTATTGGCAGCGGAAAGAGGCTTACATTCAACATTCCTACAGGTAAAAGTAAGATCCATATTCGGTCTACCGCAAGTGATGGGGAAACCACGAGACTATATACTTTGAACTTTCTCAAAGGCAATGTGAATCAAACGACCACCAATATTGCGAGAAGTTATTCAGCGATTACAGCAACAGCTGCCAGGGAAGACAGCAGCGGATATGGCGTTTCGAATATGGTTGACGGCAGTTACGGTTCCATGTTTGCTAGTATTAGCGGGTATACTAACACCCATCCGTTCCCACATGAAATCAATCTTACTTGGGATCAACAGATGACCTTTAATACGATTGTCATGGCCACGCCATCAGGGTTATTACAGGGTATAACGGATATTGACGTTGAGGCTACTTCGGATGGAACGAATTGGACAACAATTGCGAAGAGGGTACCGATTCAATGGAATAGCAGCACAGACGACAACAAAATGGAATACACGTATGTCAATATCCCTACGGTTAATGACGCGCTGAAGCTGAGAATACGGGTCAATGACGCCAACAATACGTATTGGGGCATATACGCTTTATATGAGCTTGAGCTTTATAACCTTCCAGACAACGGAGAGATTAGTCCAATAGCAGATGGAACGCTAAGAAATTTAACAATCTCTAATGTTCCTTCCTTTACGTTTGACAACAGCACGACGACCTACCCGGTAATGATTCCTATTGATGTAAACACCATCGCGATTACGCCAACGCTTTCGGATGAAGAGGGTACGCTGCAGATCAACGGAAAGACCGTCGCCAATAACACGGCGCAGGCGATTGATATTCCAATCGGTAAAAGCATGGTTCATATCAAGTCCACCGCAAGCGACGGGACGACTTCAATGCTCTACACGTTGAACATTTTGAAAGGCAATGTGAATGAACCCGGCACCAATATTGCCAGAAGCTATTCTAACATTACAGCATCAGCTGCCAGGGAAGATAATAGCGGCTATGGTGCTTCGAATATGGTAGACGGCAGTTATGGAACCATGTTCGCGAGTATAAGAGCCAATCATCAATTTCCGCATCAGATTAATCTTACTTGGGAACAGCCGCAAACCTTTAACACCATCGTCATGGCCACAACTTCTGGATTACTCCAGGGTATTTCCAATATTGATGTTCAGGCTTCTACAGACGGAGTAAACTTTGAAACCATAGCGAATGGCGTACCCATCCAATGGAAAAACAGCGTAGATGACAACGTAATGGAGTACACCTTTGCCAATATTCCTACAATAAAGGACGCAATGAAGCTGAGAATACAAATCAATGATGCGAACTATACGACGTGGGGCATGTACGCTTTGTATGAGCTTGAGCTCTATAACCTTCGGGAAAACGGTGAGATTGGAGCTAAGACACATACGATCACAGCGAGTGCAGGGGATAACGGAACGATCAGCCCGAACGGCGCCGTTGTAGTCGATGAGGGTGCTGATCAAAGCTTTACATTCAATCCGAACAATGGATACGAAATCGACAAGGTCTGGGTAAACGGTACCGACGTGTCAGTGACCGCCAACGTCTATACGGTTACCAACGTAACTGCCGCCCATATGATCAATGTTACGTTTAAGCCAAAGGATACTGGTGGCGGTGACCAGACACATACGATCACAGCGAGTGCGGGGGAAAACGGAACGATTAGTCCTAACGGCGCTGTTGTAGTCGATGAGGGTGCTGATCAAACCTTTACATTCAATCCGAACAATGGATACGAAATCGACAAGGTGAGGGTAAACGGAACCTCCGTGTCAGTGACCGACAACGTCTATACGTTTACCAACGTAACTGCCGGCCATATGATCAATGTTACGTTTAAGCCAAAGGACACTGGCGGTGGAGACCCTTCTACTGGTGGTGGCAATGGTACAGTCAATGGAAATACCGATTCTCATACACTTATAGTGAAAACGGAAGACCTTACCTCTCCAGCTTCCAACGGAGTTGTGACAATCATAGCCAAAGATAAAGAGAAAATTGTACTTCCTGCTAATGCAGCCGAACTGCTCGGACCTAATCAATTAGTCATTCAAATGGGTCCATTCACGTTGGAAGTACCTGCTGAATTGCTTAAACAGTTGGTAGATAAATTGTCCGCAGAAGATAAACAAAACAGTAAGATAGAGTTGATCATGACTCCCTTATCCGAATCCGATGCTAACAAACTTCTAGCGATAAGGCAATCTTCCACACTTGCACAAATTAAACTTTCCGGCAAAGTGATCAATTTTAACTTATCGATTGTCGGGAAAGATGGTAAAGTGACAAGCTTGAGCAGCTTCGATAAGCCGATGACGATTCGATTCAAAGTGGATCCTTCCTTAAATCCAAAACTGACTGGCATTTACTACTTGGCAGACAATGGTATGCTGGAATATGTGCGAGGCACATTTATTAACGGAGAATGGGTCGCTAATATTTACCATTTTAGCAAATATGCGATGCTCGAATTCAAGAAATCATTTACCGATGTTAAGTCCACTCATTGGGCGGCCGATGCGATCGAACAGTTAGCGGCGAAGCAAATTATTGACGGAACTAGTGCGGCAATGTTCGAGCCAGAGCGTTCCATCACACGGGCCGAATTTACAGCTATGCTTGTCAAAGCATTGCATCTGACATCAGTAGGCGAATCGAAATTTACGGATGTGGCGAAGGGCGCCTGGTACGAAGATGCTGTTTCCATAGCTGTCAAAGCAGGCATTAGTAAAGGAACAAGCACAACGACTTTCGATCCCGATGCGAGAATCAAACGTGAAGAAATGGTCACCATGATGATGCGGGCGTATGTGATCTTGAAAGACGTCAAGTTGAACGGAAATACGGCTTCTTTCTTCACAGATGAATCCGCTGTGGCTGCCTGGGCGCTTGATTCAGTAAGAGCGGCGGCGGCACTTCATTTTATTAATGGACGCGATGCAAACAAATTCGTTCCGAGCGGTATTTCTTCCCGTGCCGAAGCAGCAGCTTTGCTCAATAGAGTTTTACAGTAAACATGTTAACCCTCAAGTCCTATATAGGGAGTCTTCGTTGAGACGATAGAACAATCCAATATAGGACTTCCTTGGGCACATCCTAAGTAGAGGAACAGCTCTTGCGGCAGCCTATGATTTGCCAGTTGTTCCGCATGTCGGAGAAATGGGGCAAATTCACCAGCATCTTGTGGGTGCAACGCATAATGCGATTATACTAGAATACTTTCCTTGAATTCGTGATATATTCGTTGAACCCGCAATGGTGAAAAATGGATTTATGTCCTCCCAGAAATGCCGGGTGCTTAAACAGAGGTCATTCTCCAGTATTTTGATAATTATCGTATCCGATAATTGTTAGTATAGAAAAGAAGATGGATAAACCAACTGGCAGCAATTCCACCTCTATACGTTGTCCACCTTTTATATTTGAGTCAAAGAGGGATGACAATGAAAAGATACGGATGGATCATTAAGGTGAAAATGGATAGGTTAGCCGAATACAAAGCATTACACGCGGCAGTATGGCCTGAAGTCTTAAATCGGTTAAAAGAAAGTAACGTCCAAAATTACTCTATATACTACCGAGATAGGAATCTCTTTAGTTACTTGGAATACACGGGACAAGACTTCGAGAAAGATATGGCTAATATGGCTGCTGACCCGATCACGCAAGCGTGGTGGAAACTAACAGATCCGTGTCAGGAACCAGTTGATTCCGCTTCGGAAGGAGAATGGTGGACGACAATGGAGGAAGTATTTCATATGGATTAAGGCGTTTCTTCAAATTTAACTACATAGAGTGATTGAGTTAAAAGAATTTGAGGAAAGTCTTAGACAAACGTAAAATTTTCACTTCGAAGTGACACGGAGAACAGAAGGAGGCAACAAGGTGAACGATATGGAAATCAAAGAACTTCAGCAAGCTGAAGTTCCGGAATTGAATGAAGGCGTCCACGGATACAGCAGCGAGACGAAATGGATGAAACCAGAAAATCCGATTACTCTGGAAAGATTGGAATGGTTTAAGGATCAGAAATTGGCCCTAATGATGCATTGGGGACCTTATTCGCAGATCGAGGCCGAGTCCTGGATTCTCAGCGATGAAGACGGTGAATGGGCGCGTAAAGATGTCGACTGGACGAGCGATTACGAAGAGTTGAAGCGCGAATATTTCGGCCTGAACCGCACGTTCAATCCGTTCCGCCTCCAACCGGAGGTATGGGCGGAAATCGCCGCCGAAGGCGGGTTCAAATATTTGATCTTTACGACCAAGCATCACGACGGATTTTGCATGTGGGACACACATACGACGAATTACCGGATTACCGGCACCGAAACACCGTTTCATGCACACCGCTATGCCGACGTTTGCAAGCATGTGTTTGACGCTTTCCGCAGCAAGGGGCTTGCGATCGCCGCTTATTTCTCGAAGGCGGATTGGCATATGCCGTATTACTGGGCGCCAGGAATGGAGAGGGGCCGCGATACGTGGAGAGGGCCATCGTACTCCCCCGAGGAATATCCGTGGCTGTGGGAGAAATTCGTCGATTTTACCCATGAGCAAATCATGGAGCTGATGACCCGTTATGGCCGGATCGATATATTGTGGCTGGATGCGGGCTGGGTCAAAGCGAGTGACGAGGTTAAGCAGGACATTCGTTTGGGCGAGGTCGTCGAGCGAGCCCGTCAAACGCAGCCCTGGCTGCTGTCCGCGGACCGTACAGTCGGAGGGCCTTACGAGAATTATGTGACGCCGGAGCAAGCGATTCCGGAGCGACCACTGAACGTACCGTGGGAAAGCTGCATTACGATCGGCAAACAGTGGGCCTTCAAATACGATGATCAGTATAAATCGGCGAGGGAGATCGTTCGAATTCTGATGGAAATTGTATCAAAAGGAGGCAATTTAGCGCTGAATGTAGGTCCTCAGCCCGACGGACGATTGCCGGCCGGGGCGATCAAAAGCATCAAGGAATTGGGCGCATGGATGGAGGTTTACGGCGAGGCGGTATACGGTACACGTGTGTGCGCGCCGTATTATACCGGTGCCTGCGCATTCACCACGAAAGGAAATACCGTGTATTGTACTTACTTATATGAAAGCGCAGATGCAACCGTCTCCAAGGTCGTTCATATTCCTTATCAGGAGCCCGTTTCCGGCATTGAGCTTGTCGGAAGCGACGCCTTGCTGCAGGTTGAGCGTACGCCGGAAGGTATCTCGATCACGCTTCCGGATTGCGAATTGAACGCGCAGGCTCCGATCGCCCATGTTTTTCGCATGCAGAAGGGCTAGGGGGAAAGTGAGTGATAAGATTAAGTCGCGTAAATCGCGGCTTTTTCTATTTATGGGAGCAAGTTCTTGTCATTGCTTGGTGTCAAGAACATCGTCCCAATCCCGTTTTGTGACAAGAACATAGTCCCATTCCTGACGGATGATTAATAGAGGGGGGGAGATTACCTAAACAGTAAGAGCGACCAAGCCTAGGTTGAGTAACATAACGATTGCTAAGTAATATAGGGCTTACGCTTCAAAGTCATATTGAAAAAAACGAAAAGCATGCCTGATTTCTGGCGTGCTTTTCGTTTTTATTTTTATCAACGCCTATATCCAAAGTAATTATTATCTATTGTCTTTAGGCTACAAACTAGATTGCAGACAAGTTATTAGCTTAGATGGGTGACTTTATTCTGTGTATTAAATAACCCGTCTACAAAACCGATAATAGTAAAGGTAGGAAATTATTGCAAACAAGGGAGAGGCTTAAATGTCCAAATGGGGTAAAAAGAGCATATACATCATTCTGTGCTTAGTCACGATGGCAGTATTTGCAGGTTGCGGAAAAGAGAAAACCGAAGAAGAGAAATTGCAAGAACAATTACAGCAGGCTTTCAAAGATGCGGGGATACAACTAGATAATTCGTCTCAGTCAGATGAAAAACCTACTGTAGAGTCAGAATTAGCGGAGATCAACAACTTCGTCACTAGAGATATTTGGAACGATGGTCTTGTAAATATCGGTCACTTTGCCCACAGTGGTACTTCTGCAACAGGAGAAACCATAGATATGGAATTCATGATCCAGCAACTCGGCAAGGCGATGGAAAAGAAAGCAGAATACGATAAGTATATCCAAGGAATAGATTCAAAATATGATGAAGTGAAACAATTATGGACGAAGGTTTCAGGCGAGATTGATACTTTGTATAAAAAACTTCAAGATAATCCTCCAAAGCCTAATGACGCAGACTACGAGTTTGATACCGGATTGTATCAGCAATACAAAGATGCTTTTTCGGAAGAAGTAGAAACACTAAACCAAAAGTAATAAACTACTTAATTCAGATGTTGAGCAGCTTTGTAAGATGACATAAGTACTATTTCATTAAAGGCCGCAAAAATCGCGGCTTTTTTTATTTAAATGATCAAGTTCATGTTTGGTCAAGTACAGTCGTCATCAAAAGATTAAACGAAGTCATTTTCAAAAAAGTACTGAATAATATGACATACTGTTGTCATCATTCCCGCCCTATAAAAAAGGTTGAGAATATTAAACGGGTGGAGGTATCACCATGATCCCATCAAACAAAGTAATTCTTAATCGCTCCTGAAAATGAAATTGAACCTTCAAAAAAGCGAAGACGAGCAAGTGTGCTCGTGTTTTGCTGGAAAGCTGCATGATATGAGCACAGGAGTTGGGCGGAAGTGAAGCTTGTGGAGAGTACACC
>NZ_JBFTSN010000159.1:0-12890 GCF_056400045.1 Paenibacillus sp. 01L418 | reverse complement strand
TTTCTCTAACCATGTTTAAAATCCCTCCGATTTCTTTATAACAATGTGGATCAAAAAAGCTGATTGTATTTATTTTAGACGTGCTATTATCACATAACAAATACTTATATCTCATAACTTGATATGCTTGAAAAGCATTTCTTGAACATGTAGTATGGAAACAAAAAAGGAGATATGTCGATGGAGGTAAGAGTATTACGTTATTTCCTTACTGTCGCTAGAGAAGGGAGCATTACGGCAGCTGCAGACTTTTTACATCTAACACAGCCAACCTTGTCCAGACAATTAAAGGATCTTGAACAAACGTTAGGAAAAAAACTATTTATTCGCAGTAGCCACCATATTGTCCTCACAGAAGAAGGAACGCTTTTGAGAAGAAGAGCTGAAGAAATCATTGAGATGGTTGATAAATTAGAGACTGAGTTCCGGTCTATGGAGGAAACTGTTAGTGGGGATGTATATATAGGTGGCGGGGAAACAGAAGCCATGAAACAAATTGCTCGAGTAGTAAAGAAATTGCATTCAAAATATCCGCATATACGGTATCATCTCTACAGCGGGAATGAAGATGACGTAACGGAGCGGATCAATAGGGGACTGCTTGACTTTGGAATACTCATTCAACCGGCTGATGTTTCGAAATACAATTATTTGAATTTGCCCGCCAAAGACGTTTGGGGCGTTGTGATGAGAAAAGATAGTCCACTAGCTTGCAAGGATGTAATTCAACCCGCTGACTTACTACAAGTTCCGCTCATTTGCTCTAGACAGGCGCTAAAGCAAACATTTTCAAAGAATGATTTTGCGGATTGGTTTGGTGACGATTTCGATAAACTAAATATCATAGCCACTTACAACCTGGCCTATAATGCCTCAATTATGGTTGAAGAAGGCATCGGTTATGCTCTAACACTAGATAAGATCGTAAATACGTCGTTTGATAGCAACCTTTGTTTCAGACCTCTCGAGCCAAGAGTAGAGTCCGGATTGAATATGGTTTGGAAAAAACATCAGGTCTTTTCCGCTGCTGCAAAAACATTCTTGACTCATATTCAAGATTTCTATGGATAGTGTTACAACTTTCCAAAATTCCGCGGGCCACGACCAGCTCTGCCAATAAGTTCTACCCAATATGTTTATATATCGCAATAGGTCCAATCTTGAACCTTCTGCCAAAAGCGAGTTTACCTCTCGATAATAGTATGGTATACACGTTACCGCGCTTTATCCTTCTCTTCATCTGGCGACTGGGTATATGAAGACCAATTACTAATMAAGATTTMGATGATTATACCGTATCAAAAAGTGTGTCCAGAAAATGAAACGTACCATAAATCAAATATACAGTTTTTGAAACGCTTTATAGTGTCTTTTTTTAGTGTATCAAAAAGCATGCATTTTGAAAGGATAGGATGGTGACTAAGGCTATACCGGTATATAATTCAATCCAGATACTTCAATATGTGAAAAAAGACAATTTACCTTTCTTGTACAATAAGGGACACTCTTCTGAATTAACGTAATGGACAATGAGTATGAGTTATAAACCTACAAGGGAGAGAAGACATAGATATCTTTATAGAGAAGGAGGAGTATTAATGATTGAGATGGGCTACGCGCGTGTTTCTACTAAGGAGCAAAATCCGGAAAGGCAACTGCTGATAAATTGAGCGGCAAAGACTTCAATCGACCTCAGTATCAGGCTAAGTGTCTTATGTTGAGACAGGTGATTTAGTTTACATCGATTCGTTAGATCGATAGGGACGAGATTACGAAGGAATCATAGATGAGTGGGAATATATTACTCGTGAGATTGGAGCGGATATTGTTTGTTTGGATAACGAGCTGCTCTTTGATTCTAGAAAGTATCGAACCATGGGTAACTTCGGAAAGGTCCWGGAGAGTCAATTTCTTAGTTTG
Organism: Paenibacillus sp. 01L418; assembly: GCF_056400045.1. Taxonomy (NCBI): domain Bacteria; kingdom Bacillati; phylum Bacillota; class Bacilli; order Caryophanales; family Paenibacillaceae; genus Paenibacillus; species Paenibacillus sp. 01L418. The sequence continues at coordinate 10,970 of NZ_JBFTSN010000159.1, read as the reverse complement.
CTTGCCTATGTAGCAGAACAAGAGTGTAAAAAGAATCTGGAGTGACAAGCTGAAGGAATTGCAGTGGCTAAATCTGAAGGAGTTAAGTTTGGCAGGCCGCGAAAGGAAATTGAATCAAATTTTATTGAAGTGTATCAAGCTTGGAAAGCTTCCGTAAATCTATAGCGTATGTCACAAGGCAGATGGAGGAAAATATAAGATTGCTGCTTAGACTACGCTTTAACGACTAGCAACTCAAATTACCGCTGGCTAGTCAATAAGCCGAGCGGTTTTTTTGGCCAACCTGAGAGCGCATAGCTCGTTTATTACCTACCACAGACATCATAGCTAGTACGGTTAAGAGGACTGCCATAACGCCGTGAAGCAATGTCGCCGTATGAAATCAAGACGTTGAGCATTGCTCTTTCCTTCTAATTTATTGTTGCCTCTGTGATTAAGAGACGCATACGCCAACCGTATCCTGCTCGGTTAAAACTTATGAGCAAGCTACTCGTGCGGCGGCCGTTTCACCCCATTCAGAAAAGAATCGTCGTAAGAACGCAAAATAAACTACGACATCACAATTAACTAATGGGTATTTCCAAGCCGGGTATCGAAGGTATAGGGGAGAATGAGACCGAGAAGAAGCAGTCCAGTATGCTGGCAATAAATCGATTAGGAAGCGTCCCCAATGTTTGAATTAGAATTGAACTGACTCACTATCCGCATTGCAATCAAAAGTCCTTTGACTTATTGGCGTCCTGCGCTTCAAGCTTCATCGTCTGCCTCTTGAACCTTCTGAATATTTTGCAACTCAGGAACCGAGAATATTGAATTATTAAGCGCTCTCTTGGATGATACAATGTTACTGCAAACAACCACAATAAAGAGAGGGGCATCATCCTTGAAAAAGTCAAAACTTGCTGCCATCGGCACAAGCGCGCTGCTCGTCACTGCCTTCCTTGCAGGCTGCTCATCCAACAACAATGTGAACACCGCCAGCCCGTCGGGAACTGCTTCAGGAAGCGCATCCACGTCGTCTACATCGGCTTCTGACAAGCCCACATCCGGCGAACAGGTCAAGCTGACCTTCTGGCGCAATTCCGGCAATGACGCCGAAAACTCCGCTTACGACCAATTGGTGAAGGCATTCAATGCGAACAATCCAGACATCAAGGTCGAGATGAGCCCGATTCCTTATTCGGACTACGATGCGAAGCTGCGGACCTCGATCGCAGCGAACAATCCGCCGGATATTATGGCAATCGATGCACCGAACATGGCATCCTACGCGCAATCAGGAGCATTGCAATCGTTGACGAATTATTTCAAGGTGGACGGCAATCTCGACGATATTCCGGCGGGTACAATTGGGGCTTATACTTACAAGGACAACATTTACATGGCACCGCTTACCGAATCGTCCATTGTACTTTTCTACAATAAGAAGATGTTCGAGGCAGCAGGTATTCCGCTACCGTCCAAAAACCCGGATGAGCCGATGACATGGGATCAAGTGCGCGAAGCGGCTATCAAGCTGACTGACGCGAAAAAGGGCATTTATGGCATCGATCCGGCCCAAGGCTTTGGGAACGCGGGAGCGGCCGCTTACTTCAAGTACCCGATCATCTGGCAGTTCGGTGGGGAGATCATGGACAAGGATGGTATGACATCTAAGGGCTACCTGGATATGCCGGAGACGAAGAAGGCGGTACAATTCTTCGCGGATCTGTATAATAAGGACAAAGTATCGTCGCTGGAATACCCGCCGGATCCGTTCCCTACAGGCAAGCTTGCGATGACGGTCGACGGCTCCTGGTCGTTGTCCTTCTTGGCCGAGAAGTTCCCGAATTTCAAGCTCGGTGAGGATTGGGACGTCGCGCCGCTGCCTAAAGAAACGAAGCAAGCGGTGGCCAACGGCTCTTGGTCCCTCGCCATCTCTTCCCAGAGTAAGAACGCGGACGCAGCCTGGAAGTTCGTGAACTACGTGACTGGAGCGGAAGGCTCCAAGCTGTACAGCAGCGTGACGAAAGATATTCCGGTTCGCTACTCCGTCGCGAAGCAGTTCCCGGAGCTGAACGAATATCCGAAGAACGTCTTTGTCATCCAGAACCAGAAATACGGCCGCTCGCGTCCGATTACGCCGATCTTCCCGCAGATGTCGGATGCCGTCAACAAGATGATTGAAGACGTAACGATTGGTAAACGCAACGTCGATACGGCGATTGCTGATGCCATCAAGAAGATCGACAAGGCTTACGCCGATATGCCGAAGTAAAAAATAAAGGATAACCTGAAAAAGACGTCCGCTATTTGCGGATCGTCTTTTTCAGGCTTTTGCGTTCAAATAGCTCTCATCTTACATTCACCGGAGGCCTGACGACATGCTCTACTCGCTTCGAAGCCGACTTATGGTTGCTTTCTCCATCCTGCTTATTTGCCCGTTCGTTTCGTTGGTCTATATTCTGACTTCTACGTCGGCGAACCTTATTAAGAATTCCCTTGAAATATCCGCTTCGCAGACGATCGAGCAGTATGCTTCCCACGTAACGACCTTGATGAAGCAGTTGGAGGATATCGGCAACCAGGTTCTCGGAAGCTCGATTACCCAGACTTGGCTGGCCGATCTGCGCAATAGCGAAGACCTGGAGAGAGAAGAACTGCTGGCGAAGCGCAGGGTGCGGGATTTTCTGTCCTCCTATGCGGTGAATAATTCCAACGGAATCTCGATCAGTCTTTTTACTATTGCGAAGGGCGGATTGTGGAAGCAGGATCGCACATATGAACAGCAACCTTGGTTTCTGGATTACAAGGAGCAGAATGTGAAATGGACGGGGTCTCACCTGGACGAGGACCAGCCGGATGAGAGCATGAGGAACCGCAATGTGAATGGCTACCTGCTGCCTCTTGTTGAGCTTCAGACGTTGACCAGCGTTGGCATCGTTAAGGTCAACTATCCGACGAGCGTTCTGCGGGATCCACTAGAACGGATTCATTTCGGCGAGACGGGCCGCGTCTTCCTGCTGGACATCGATGGGCGGAGCGTGCTAGGCCAGCAGTTTACAGGAGTAGCGGCCATCTTGCAGGAAGGGATAAGCAAGCTTGCCAAAGTCCGGCAGACCAATCAGGCGGGGAAGCGAGTGAGGGAGAGCGGCGTGTTCGCCGTACGAAATCAGGGCAAGCCTTACCTGGTCTTCTACGAGGAGCTGCCGGATCAGAACTGGACGATCATGGGCGTCGTGCCGGAACGGGAATTGTATGCGAAGCTAAACCGCATTAAGGAGACGATGCTGCTCGTAAGCGGAATTCTGCTGGTGATCGTGCTTGTTGTGGCATTCGGCCTGTCCAAAAGCGTCACGAATCCCCTTACGCGAATGGCCCGATCCATGAAGCTTGTGAAGCGAGGCGAGTTCGACGAAGCGATTAAACAGATGCCCAACACCCAGCGGGGGCACAGTGAGATCGGTTATGTGACCGGCGCTTTCGGACAGATGACGCACCGGCTGAAGTACCTGATCGAAACGGAATACGAGACGAACCTGAGGCGTAAAAACGCCGAATACAAAGCGTTGCTGCTGCAGATCAACCCGCATTTTTACAACAATACGCTCGAAATTATTAGCGGTCTGGCCGCTATGAAGCGCAATGACCTCGTTATGGATGCAACCGAGTCACTGGGACAGATGATGCGGTATTCGCTGGATTTGAGCTCTGATCAGGTGTGGGTGCCGGAAGAACTCGATTATATCCGGGATTATTTGTTCATCCTAAAGTTAAGGTATGACGATCGACTACAGGTACGGATCGAAGAGGCGCCGGGGGCCCGTGAACTTAAGATGCCTAAGTTTATTCTGCAGCCCTTGGTTGAGAATGCGGTTAAATACAGTTTGGAAAACGGGGAAATAGCGATTGTTGAACTAGGTGCCGAGGCCCGCGACGGTTGGCTGTACTTGACCATCTCCGACAACGGAATCGGCATGAATGGGGAACTGGCAGCCGATTTGCAAAGGGGGCTGTCTGGGGCGGATACGACGGCGATCCTCCACACGGAGGGAAACAGCATCGGACTCCGAAACGTACTGGCGCGTTGCAGGGTGCAATACGGCGATGCCTTTGAAGTCCACATTGCTTCATCACCGGATTCCGGCACTACGATAACGATGCGGTTGCCCGCAAGCAGGAGTTGATCATCATGTACCGTGTAATGCTCGTAGACGATGAAGCCGGTGTTCGCAATAGCATCCGGGCGAAGATTGATTGGGAGAGTGCCGGATTCGTCATCGCTTACGAAGCGTCCGATGGAGAGGAAGCACTCCGTATGCTTGCCGAGGCGGTGGTTCGTCCGGATATCGTCATCTCGGACATTAGAATGCCGAAAATGGACGGGATCACCTTCATCCGAGCTTGCAAGGAGGCCTATCCGGAACTGCGAGTTATCGTCTTGTCCGGCTATTCGGACTTCGATTATATGAAGTCGGCCATTCAGCTCGGCGTCAAGGATTACCTGCTGAAGCCTGTAGTGCGGGCGGAGCTCTCATCGCTGCTCGGGAAGCTGGCGGGCGAGTTGAAGGAGGAACGACTGCTGGAAGGTGAGCGCCAGCGGGAGAAGGTTCAGCGTAACCAGCAGCTGCGGCAAATGCAGGAGCATTTCCTCCTTCAATTGGTGAAGGAGGAAGGCGTAGGCGAGTCTGCGGTGAGAGATCGACTGCACCATTTGCAGCTCGCCAAGCTCGACGGCGAAGCGTTAAGCCTACGCTWTGCGACACTAGAGATGCGCTTGCCGCCGGGACGGCTGCGAAGCTGGGAGGGACGCCGCGATCTGCTGCAATTGGCATTCCGCATGCTCTGCCGAGAGACGGCCGATAAGCGTGAGGACGTGTACCCATTCTATGACGTGGGGCACCCGTCGATGATGTTTTTCCTGCTGGTGGACACGGGAAGTAAGGAGTCTGGGGACGCAGCCGCGGAGCAGTTCGTTCGCGAGCTGAGGCGCAATGCGGCGATGTACCTGCGGCTTGAGAGCGTCGGCGGCATAGGCGAGCCCGTGTCGGGGTGGCGCGAAGCGAAAAACGGCTATGCCAGCTGTATGCTGGCCTGGAGCCGCGAGACCATCGATGGATCGGCCACCGCATCGACCCAGCAGGGAGTACTGGATTGGGCGCAGTCATTCACGGCTGAGACGGAGCGAAGGCTGATTCAGGTGATCGAGACATTGAATCGGCAAGCTTTTTCCGCTCAATTACTCGAGCTGTTCCCGTCGAATCGAGACATGCCGATGTTCGCCTTCACCTTCCTGGCGCTGCGGGTCATTCTAACCTTCGGTTCACTTGCGAAAAAGTTTGAACTGGGCGATACCTCGCTTCAACAGGTGCTATGGAATTGCCAAGCTTCAATTGCGACCTATCGGAGTCGGGAAGAGGTACTTGCGCAAATTGAACGGATCGCCGATTTGGTCATGGATGCGGTGCGAAGCAGCCGGACCTCCAGCGGCCAGTTGCAGGCGGAGGCGGTCCGCAAGTATGTGGATGAGAATTATCCTTACGAGTTGACGCTGTCTCAGTTGGCCAGTATGTTTCACATGAACGAGACTTACCTGTCGGGCTTGTTCAAGCAGAACGCTGGCGTTACATTCAGTGACTATTTGACGCGGCTCCGGATGACGCGCGCCGCCGAGCTGCTGAGCGGGACAGATCTGAAGTTGACGGATATCGCGATGCTGGTTGGCTACTCCAGCTCCAGCTATTTCAGCACCTCTTTTAAAAAGTATTACGGCTGCAGCCCAAAGGAATACAGGGAGAAGCGGCAGACAACGAATGAGAGCTAACAGCTTTTATAGAAGAAGTCATCCCTCCCCACTATTCGCTATTTCCTCCCCCTCACCCAGCATTTTAAAAGTTGCTCCCCGAGCATAGTGAAAGTCTTGGCCCTTCCCGCAGCCTTACAATAGAGGCAATCGAAACAAACATGGAAAGCTGCGGGAAGGAAGAATTCGACATGACAAACACGAACACGAGGCAAGACAGCCGCCAATCCGAGCATGAGGAGGCGCTTAAGCTAGCGGAGGAAGCGGTACAGGCCGGAGCCGCTCGGGCGGCGCAAGATCCGTTCCGCCTGCACTATCATCTGATGGCGCCGTCGGGCTGGATGAACGATCCGAACGGACTCATTCATTTTAAAGGCGAGTACCATGCCTTCTATCAACATTTCCCATTCGGTGATTATCAAGGCCCGATGTACTGGGGACATGCGGTCAGCCGGGACTTGGTGCGGTGGGAGCATCGCCCGGTTGCCCTTGCACCGACGGAGCCCTACGAGTTCGGTTCGTCTGAAGGCGGCTGCGGCTGTTGGTCGGGCAGTGCGGTGGAGCACGAGGGACAATTGGTGCTTTTCTATACCGCACACGTCGATGGGCGTACCCCGGAGGAAGTGCAGACTATGGCGACGAGCGAGGATGGAATCCGCTTCGTTAAGCATCCGGTGCCCGTCATTCAAGGCAGTCCGGACGGTGAATGCTTCGGCTTTCGCGACCCGAAGGTGTGGAAGCATGAAGAGCGCTGGTATATGGTCATTGGCTCAGGTAAAAACGGTCGCGGCCGCGCCCTCCTATACGAGTCTCCCAACCTTTTGGATTGGTCGTACCGGGGTGTCGCGGCGGAGAGCGACGGGACGCAGGGAGATATGTGGGAATGCCCGGATTTGTTCCCGCTAGGAGGCAAGTACGTCCTAATCGTTTCACCGATGAACATGGACGGCGTCAAAAATCTCTACATGATCGGTGAGATGGACTTCGCTGCAGGTCGTTTTATCCCCGAGAGCAGCGGTATCATCGATGACGGACCGGACTTCTATGCCGCGCAAACGATGTTGGACAGCAACGGACGCCGCATCCTGATCGCCTGGATGGACATGTGGGGATCGCGACTCATTAAGACGGGACGCGCCTGGTATGGGGCTATGACGCTTGCCCGAGAGCTTCAGATGACCGAAGATGGGCGTCTGGCCTCGAGGCCAGTAGAGGAACTAGCTTCTCTTCGAGGACAAGAGATTTCGAAATTAGACAACGGACTCCATCTGCAGCCTGGCGAAGAACGAATCTGGTTGCTGCCGCCGGCCTTTGAATGGCAAGCCGATATTGATTTGTCTGCAACAGAGGCGCAGGAGCTTCGGATCGTAATTAGTGGAGCATGCGAGGATTTATCCGACGCAGAGTCCGTAAAGACTTCGCGGTCCGTCACAGACCAAATCACTAAGATCCGCTGGCTGGCTGCGCAGCGCCGCATCGAATTGAACCGCAATGAGGCGGGAATTGGCGATCCCGGCGTGTACGTATCCGACCTTCAGGCTTCTGCCGCCACTCGCCTGAGTCTCCGTCTGTTCTCAGACAACTCATCCATAGAGTTGTTTGTCAACGATGGCGATCGAGTGTTGACCAGTCGCATTTATCCTCTGGCTTCAGGACGCAGACTGGAGATTCAGGCGTTGGGAGGAACCATTGTATTCGAAGCCATGCGGCTCTGGACTATGGATGGACTGGAGGTTAAGCAATGAGCGGGATTCCGAAAAAGTCTATGTCGGCCCTAGCCACGATCGCTATCGGCACCGTGGTTGTGCTCGCGATAGGAGGAGCGATCTGGATGTCTTTTCACTCCGATTCAATTAAAGATTCCGCTGGAAAAACCAACAAGGCGGAGGAAATCTACGCGACGCCCGCACCTTTCCGATTCAACCCGATCGCGAATTATTACACGGAACGCTATCGCCCGCAGTACCACTTAAGTGTCGAGACCGGCAACATGAGTGATCCAAACGGCATGGTGTATTACGAGGGAGAGTACCATCAGTTTTACCAGAACAGCGGTCAGTGGGGGCATGCGGTCAGTCAGGATCTCGTGCATTGGGAGCATCTTCCGGTCGCCTTGATTCGCGATGAGCTCGGCGAAATATGGTCGGGCAGCGCGGTTGTGGACTGGAACGATACGAGCGGTTTTTTCCAAGGTAAATCCGGGCTGGTTGCAATCTTTACGCATTTCCAGAGCGGCGTGCAGTCGCAGAGCATCGCGTACAGCAGCGACGGCGGGCGCACCTGGACAAAGTATGAGGGTAATCCGGTCATTCCGAATCCCGGAATCAAGGATTTCCGCGATCCGAAGGTTATCTGGCACGAAGCGAGCAAGCGTTGGATCATGGTGGTATCAGTCGACAATCATGTTAGATTCTACTCATCGCCCGATCTCCGAAACTGGACCAAGACAGGTGAATTCGGCATAAATCAAGGTTCGCATGCCGCCGTATGGGAATGTCCAGATCTGTTCGAGCTTCCGGTAGACGGCAGTGGTAATCACAAGTGGGTGTTGACGCTGAGCGTCGGCAACAACGAGGCGACCAAAGGCTCGACAGCGCAATATTTCATCGGAGAGTTCGACGGAAAAACCTTCCATAATGATAATCCCGCCGATAAAGTGTTGTGGACGGATTACGGTAAGGACTTCTATGCGGCGGTCTCGTATTCGGACATCCCGGAGAAGGACGGACGGCGTATCTGGCTCGGCTGGATGTCCAACTGGCGCTACCCGTTTACGATGCCGACCGATCCTTGGAAAGGCAACATGTCCGTTCCCCGCGAGCTTACACTTCGCGATATTCCTGGCGAAGGGATCCGTCTCATTCAACAACCAGTCAAGGAACTCGATTCGCTGCGCGGCACTGTACTTAAGCTCGAAGCGCAGCAGCTCGCGACCAACTCGAACGCATTCGGGAAGTGGCGCGGAACCTCTTATGAGCTGGATACGACTTTCACCGTTTCGGCTGATGCTGCGTTTGCACTCAAGGTAAGGACAGATGGTACGGGGGCGGAGGAAACCATCATCCGCTACAATGCCGCAGCAGGAACACTTACAATCGACCGTTCGAAATCTGGCGCTGTTTCGTTTGAGCCGGGCTTCGCGGAGAGCTTTGTGGCTCCGGTGAAGCCGTCTGCAGATGGAAGGTTACCTCTTCGGATCTATGTAGACGAAGACACGCTCGAAGTGTTTGCTGAAGACGGAGCGAAGGTGCTATCCGCCATCGTGTTCCCAGAGCCGTTAAGCAATGGCTTGTCGCTAGAACTTGAGCGGGGGAGCGTCAAGCTAGATGAAGCCTCATTCTACCCGATGCGCTCGGTGTGGCGTGACGAGAATCCTGATTCCAACGTACCGAGCCGCATCCTCATCGGCAAGGAAAGTGTGGACGTGGCGGTTGGCACCCATGTAACCGTGAAGTCGTCCGTGCTGCCGCTGTCCGCCTCCCAACAGCTCGAATGGGCGTCCAGCGACATGTCAGTCGCTAAAGTGACACATACAGCGGACGGCAACGGTGTTGACATCTCTGGCATAAGTGCAGGACAAGCCGACTTGATCGCGAAGACGCCTGACGGCAAAGTGACGGCGACGATGAGTGTGTTTGTCTTCGAGCCGTAAAGGGCGATAGTTCTCTGAATCAAGTTTATTCACCCAATCCACCAAACTGAAAGGAAGGGAAAACCATGGCACACACCGAGCTGGCTCCATCGATATCCAAGCGCCGCAAAGGAAATCCCTTCGGCCGGGCACTGCGCCAGGAAGAGAGAACGGCTTGGCTGTTCATCTTGCCTGCGTTGGCAGCGCTTCTGCTCTTTGTCTTCTACCCGATGGTCCAAGCATTCTTCATCAGCTTTCAGAACTACAACATGGTAGGAGGAACCAGGTCCTTTAACGGCATAGATAATTACCGGACGCTGATGAATGACTCTGAGTTTCTGGCAAGTCTTCGGCATTCACTATTCTTCGCGGTCATTGTCATTCCGGTACAGACAGCGATCTCGCTAGGCCTCGCGATGCTGATTCAGCGATCCGGGCGTTTTACAAGCCTGTTTCGCACGGCTTATTTTATCCCAGTCGTGATCTCGACCTCGGTCGCAGCCACGGTGTTCAAGCTCATCTACAACAAGGACTTCGGCATCCTGAATCAGCTTCTCAAGTCGATGGGACTGCCGCTGACGAACTTTTTATCCAATCCAGATACCGCGATGTACGGCATAATCATTCTAGGCATTTGGAAAGCATCTGGGTTTTTCATGATTATTTTTCTTGCGGGACTGAACAACATCTCTCAAGACTTATATGAGGCGGCTCGGGTTGACGGAGCAAGCCGAGCGCAGCAGTTCTTCCGCATTACGCTGCCGATGCTGAACCGGACGATGGCTTTCGTTGTCATCATGACGACGATCGATGCAATCAAGCTGGGTGGTATCGTCTTCGTCCTCACCAATGGAGGACCGAACGGGTCCACCCAGACAGTCGTATATTACATCTGGAAAACGGCTTTTCAGCAAATGCAAATGGGCTACGGCACAGCGGCGGCTTTTGTTCTGTTCGCTATCGTGCTGATCATCTCGCTTGCGCAAATGACCTACTTCAATAAGAAAGCTGACTACTAGGGGGATTATTATGCGGCAAATGGGGTTTGCGCTTAAATACATCATGATGACGCTCATCGCCATCGTCTGCATCATTCCGATCGTATGGATGGTCGCTGGATCTCTGCGTCCTTATGAGGAACTGTTCCAATATTCATCGAGCTTGAATTGGCATATGTTCGTGCCAGTCAAGTKCACCTGGGAGAACTACAAAAACGTTATTTTCAGCGATACGAATCCATTCCTACGCTACATTTGGAACACAGTGCTCGTCGCTGGATCCGTAACCGTCATCGTGCTCGTCGTAAGCGCCTTGGCCGCCTTCGCTTTCGCGAAGCTGCGATTCCGTGGCAAGTCGATCGTCTTCGCCTTGTTCATGTCGGCGATGGTTATTCCGGGTGAAGTAACGCTCGTGCCAAACTGGCTGCAGCCTATTGCACAAATTTTGCCGCTTACTTACTTCGTGGAGGGCATGCGGGATGGTCTCATATACAATTCCGGGATCGTTTCAACCTCATTCTGGATCGGTATTGGCATTATGGTCACATGGGGCGTTGTG
>NZ_JBFTSN010000158.1:0-12898 GCF_056400045.1 Paenibacillus sp. 01L418 | reverse complement strand
CTCCATGTCTTCACATGTGAGGAGGCGTTTCTTATTTAACATTTATAAATGAATTATGGCCTAAGCTTAAGAGAATCGTCGATAGATTTCCAAATAGCTTCCGTTTGGAACGCACGCTGCCATGTTGCTACACCCGCTAAATCATATTTACGCGCAAGCGCTACTCGAGCTTTAATGGATACTTCATCCTCAATCCATATTCGCATCAAATTTCCGTCTTCCGTATATTCCACGTAATTCTGACCTGCTTTTGCATCAAACACTGGCTTAAGTTTCTTAGTCGTAATAATCTCATTAACCTTCTTCATGCCTACTGCCTTTGAGGAAACGTCTATTTTACCGTCTTCCCCTTTTTTTTCAGTCCATATCCGGGTATACAGAGGCATGCTTAAAATAATTTTACTTGCTGGTACTGCATCCTCCTGCATGATACGAACAAGAGAACTCTCTGTCCAAGGCAGCGATGCTACCGAACCCGATTTTGGACTCGCAGCCCAATGCTCATCGTAAGCCATGACCATCATATAATCTACAACATTGCCAAGCGCTGCACGATCAAGAAACAGCGACCACATCTCACTATTCGACTTGGGCGTTACATCCACGGAGACAACCAAGCCTTGCTCGTGTAAAAGCGGAGTCRGCTCCCGAACAAATTGTACAAAGTTAGCTTTATCCGACGTGTGTACATTTTCAAAATCTAAATTAATCCCTTGCAATCCATATACTTGAGCAAAGCCGATCAGCTGCTGTATCATCGAGAACCGAGTTTCCACTGACGCTAATGCCTTTGTCGTTCGATCAGGCTCGAAGCTATTGCTGAACAGCGCCCAAATCTGCATCCCTTGCTGATGTGCCCATTTTACATATGCGGGATCAGCCTTGCCTTTTATTGTTCCTTTGTCGTCGGCAAGTTCAAACCAGGTTGGACTTACGACATTTACTCCCTGCATCGGCGCTATTTTGGCAGTATCGATTTTCCGTTGATAAACAGCTTCCCATGTCATATTAATTTTATTGCCGAGCACCTTCCACGCAATAAATGGAGGTTCTGACGCCTGCTCGGGCATTTTCTCAATAGAAGTAAGCTTCACATCTTTTTTATTCATAAAACCGATGATGCCTTCGCTGTTTTGAACAAGCAGCCAACCTTCCTGCTCTTTCCAAATTCTTATTGACTGTGATTGAGGAACTTTTTGAACAAAAGGCGCTCGAATAGTCGCTTCGGTTCGAATAGCCGCCCCTTTCTCAGGTGTAGCCTCAGCGAGCTGAACCATGTCTCCTGCATTCAGCAGCGTTACTGTGCCTGTCTCTTTTACGAATTCTACTTTCAGCCCATATAACTCCTCCAAAGGTTCTGCAGGAATATAGACCGTATCATTAGACGTTTCTGCAGTAATCGTTAGATCATATGGTTTTTGGTTGATAGTCGCCGTTAAAGAATCCGTCTTGAGGTGAAGCACCTTATTGGCAGTTGTCAAAATGATTGAACCTGAATCAGGCTCATATCTTATAGGCTTGTCCGCTCCTAATACCTGCTCCAGCACCGAAAGCGGCAGCTTAACTTCATCATTTTCGATAATAGCTCCTTGCTCCGCTTCAACGCCTTGAATAAATATAGGATGCTCTGACTTATAATTTGGTTCTACCTTTTCATTGTTTGGAATAAAACGCATATATCCATACCAACAAAAGACAGCTATTACTCCTAACAAAAACAACAATATTATGCTCCGAACACCTCTGTTGCCTTTTCGGCGTGGCGCTCGGTTGTACATCGTTTCCAAGTCATCACTCTCCTGTAATGTTAACTTCAAAATACTATTCGACTATTAAAAAACGTGCAGATTAGCGTTGTATCGCTTCCCGGCACGTTCTTGTAGGCATAACGCCAATTATTTCGCTGATTTAGTATTGCAAGTCGAGCAAACACCGTAAATTTCCATCCGATGTCCTTCAACCACAAAACCTGTTACACGTGACGCTGCACGTTCTACCTCAAGCAGCGGTGGATAATTAAAATCGACGATTGAACCGCAATTTTTGCAAATGGCATGGTAATGATCGGATAAATCCGAATCAAACCGGCTTGAATCATCGCCATAAGTCAGCTCACGCACTAATCCAGCTTCTACAAATAAACGCAGATTGTTATATATGGTAGCTACGCTCATGCTCGGGTAAACTGGTGAGAGCGCTTTATAAATTTCATCTGCAGTCGGATGCGACATCGAGTCCATCAAGTAGCTTAATATGGCGTGACGTTGCGGGGTCATTCGGACGCCATTCATCTTCAGTTGCTCAAGTGCTAAGTTAACGCTGGCTCCCATTCCCCTCACGCCCTTCCTTAAAGTTATTAAAGCTATTGTACGTTCTTATTTAAGAGTTTGTCAATGAAAGCGCCTTTTTAGGATAGTCCAAATTGCTTAATTGCAATGCTGTTCGTAGCATTAATCTGAATCCTGAAAGTGCCGTCGCCAATAGTGCCTCTTATCGTTTTCTTACTTACTTCAAGCGGCAAATCGGACACAATATTACCGAAAGTTACCGATCCATACATCGTAAAATGAGCATTCGCCGGTATTGCAAGCTTTACCTCTCCGACGGAGCTATCGAGATCCCAATCTCCGCTAACTTCAGCACTGCTTAGTTCAATGTTCCCATTCAGCGTATCCGCTTTAACAGAACCGCCTGCACCGTCCATTTTGATTTTCCCGTTTTTTGTTTCTGCTTCAATGTTTCCATCAATCTGCTTGATCTCCAAACTGCCATTGAGTGTATTGGCATAAAGCTTACCTTCAATAGAATCTGCAGTAACCGTACCATTTTTTGTTTCAAGACTGGTATCACCGGTTATGCTTTTCACATTAATTCCGCCATTATTACCTTTGACGGAGATAGGACCTTTAATGTTGCTTACGGAAACAATTCCGCTATTGCTTCGGAGCTCAAGGCCGCCTGGCAGCGTCAAATTCATGACTTCAATTGAACCATTGCCTGATTCAACTTTCATCTTTAATACAGGCTTCTGTTCCTCAGCATTCTGAGGCGGTTGTTCAGATTGACCATTTAAACCTGCATCTGTATCCGTAGGCTTTTCAGTTGCGGACTGATCGTTCAAATCAACATCAGATGCTCCCGCATCAACTTCTTCGCCAATCGTATCAATACTTTCCGAACCCAAGGATAACGGTGTTTCTGTAGGCTGTTGATTAACCTCAACCTGATCAGACAAAGACATTGGTACGGTAATAATCATATTCATTCTCGGTTTTCTGCTGCCGTTAGCGCCATAGGTTTGACCCTTCGCCTCCAACGTTACTTCAGCGCCTGGATTAATTTTGACGGTTGATTGCTCTGCGATCGCATCAGCCTCCGTTTTGCCTGGCACATCAACCCATACAGCAGTCAAAAGCTCTATTTCCTGTACGTCACCCGATCGAATGGTTACTTGCCCATTGGGATTAACAACACGAATGAGAGAAATCGCTTCATCTAAAGGAACCTTAATGATGGTCTTCTCATAATGAAATCCTTTCTCTTCTCCAAATTCTGCTGCCCCGTTCAAATCAACATTAAATTGATCCAGCCAACGATAAGGAATATCCGCGTATTGGGTCACAACGTAAGCGGTCAACGAAATCGCAACAGCAATCATCGCGCCTCCAATATCAAATCGAAGCTTTTTTTCTATGTCTTTAAACTTTATGCTGTATAGAATGATTTCTAAACCTAACAATATAAAAATAACCGGCCACCATTGACCAAGCAATGAAATATCATTCCGTCCTTGAATTTGATCCCAGAGAAGCAATCCTCCCACGACCAATACCAGTGCCGCTGCTGTAAAGCGTCCCAGCTTAAACATAGTAACTCTTCCTTTCCTTGAACGTGACAGCAGCAATATTGAAGCGATTATAATAATCGGGCCAACACATAACTCCGCTAGTTCATTCATCCAGGGTAAAATCGCTTGTGGAGGCTTCACTAAAATAAGCATGACGCTTCCCGCCGCCAAAAGTAAAATACCATGTGTGCGATTCAGTGCAACGGGGTTGTTATTATCGACATCCGCGCTTTGCAAGGAATCAAACACGCTAATAAAATAAAAGATAGGAAGCATAATACCTAAATAAACGATCAACAGCAAATGTCTGCCGCCATCTGAATCGGCTAACCTTACAATCGCCGTCAAATCCAGCCAAAAGGCCGCAATTAACAGTAAGCCTTTCGGATGCTGTCCCGTATACATATGTCCTGCTCCTGGCATAGCAAATGCGAATAATACGGTGAGAAGTCTATTTTTTATTCGTTTTATTCTGAGCTGACCCAACGTACACCCTCCAAGTGCTTTATATTATCGAGGAGCACTAACAATGCTTCTGATTTAGGCAGTGTAATATACACCTGCAGCAAAATCTGCTCGCCTTCCTCTTCACCCTCACATTCTTCCAGCAGCATTTTTCTCATGATGATTTTCCGATCAGTCAGTAGGCTATTTAATTCAAGCATAGCTTGAGATAAATTATTAGCTTTTATTTTGAGYAAGTGCTCTTTCTTTGCACTAATATACCTTTTTTCCAGCTTATTAAACGCCCATAATGTTACAAGAACCATGATCGTTGCGGTAGCTGATGCAAAATAAAAGCCTGCTCCGACTGCTAATCCAATTGCAGAAACGACCCATAGGGACGCCGCTGTCGTTAAACCCGTTATTGATTTTCCGGTAAATAAAATAGTACCTGCACCTAGAAATCCAATGCCTGTAATAACTGCGGCTGCAAGTCGCGCTGGGTCAACCCGTACGTTAGGCTCGTCGACAAATGCTGAGAAACCGTACATGGATAGCAGCATCAACAAGCAAGAACCTAAACAAACTAGAATATTCGTTCGAAGTCCAGCAGCATGATTCGACTGTTCTCGCTCGAAGCCAATAAGTCCGCCCAATAGCAAGGCAAGCAGCAGCCTTAATAAAATATGAAGTTCACTAATATACCAAGGATTATGAAGTGTACTTAGCAGCATAAACAATCCCGACCTTTCTATATTCGCTATTGTAACATAATTGTATGCAGCGTATGGAGCTTACAGGTCTTCTGTCCAGAGTGATGTTCAAAAAGAAAGACGCGGTTCATCATGTTGATGAACCGCGTCTTTTTGCGTGCAACTGCTCTTATTTCAAGCGCTCTACAAGCAGCTTATTCACGAGTGCAGGATTTGCTTTCCCTCTTGATTCCTTCATAACCTGACCAACAAGGAAACCAATTGCTTTATCTTTACCTGCTCTGTAATCTTCAACAGATTGCGGATTTGCTTCAACGATCTGGTTAACGATGGCTTGAATAGCGCCTTCGTCACTGATTTGAACGAGACCCTGTTCCTCTACAATCTGCTGTGGTAGCTTGCCTGAATCCAGCATCGCTTTAAATACCGTTTTGGCAATTTTACCGTTGATTGTGCCTTTCTCAAGCAAACCAATCATTTCACCTAGGCCTTGTCCAGTAATTTTCACATCGGTAATTTCTTGACCGTTGGCATTCAAATAACCAAGCAAATCACCCATGATCCAGTTCGATACGGATTTGGCATCCTTCGTGTAGGAAAGGCTCTCCTCGAAGAAATCAGCAAGCTTCTTAGATGAAGTAATAACTTCAGCATCATAGGAAGGTAAGCTGTAATCAGCCGTATATCTCGCTTTGCGCGCATCAGGCAATTCTGGAATTGTCGCACGAATGCTTTGCTTCCAATCTTCACTAATATGAAGCTGTACTAGATCCGGGTCCGGGAAGTAGCGATAATCATGTGCTTCTTCTTTGCCGCGCATAGAGAAGGACTTACCAAGTGCATCGTCAAAACGACGAGTCTCCTGAATGACCTCACCACCGCTGTCGAGAATTTCCGCTTGGCGGAACTGCTCATACTCAAGGCCGCGCTGAACGCCGCGGAAGGAGTTCATGTTCTTAAGCTCCGCACGTGTACCAAATTCCTTTTGTCCGTATGGACGAAGGCTTATATTTGCATCACAGCGCAAGCTGCCCTCTTCCATCTTCACATCAGAAACGTCGCAATACTGCATGATGGCTTTGATTTTCTCGAGGTATGCTTTAGCTTCCTCAGGTGTACGAATATCAGGCTCTGATACGATCTCAATTAGCGGCGTACCTACACGGTTGAAATCGACAAGTGATGCATAACCGCCATCGACGTGAGTCAATTTGCCTGCATCCTCTTCAAGGTGCAGCCTTGTGATCCCAATTCGTTTGGTTTCTCCGCCCACTTCAATATCAATCCAGCCATGTTCACCAATCGGTTGATCGAATTGCGAAATCTGATACGCTTTTGGCGAATCGGGGTAAAAATAGTTTTTACGGTCAAACTTGCTGATATCTGCAATTTGACAGTTCAAAGCCATTGCCGCTTTCATTGCATATTCAACGGCTTGGCGATTCAATACCGGCAAAACGCCGGGATGTCCAAGGCATACTGGACAGGTATGGGTATTCGGCGGCGCGCCGAAAGCCGTAGAGCAGCCGCAAAAGATTTTACTGTTCGTATGCAGCTCCACATGGACTTCCAGCCCGACAACCGTCTCGTATTTGTTCGGTTCAGACATTCGTATCGATCCCTTCGTAAACGTATATAGATCCGCTTATAGCTGCGGACGTTGTTTATGATGCTCTGTATGCTGCTCGAACGCATGAGCGGCGCGCAGCACCGTCGATTCGTCGAACGCTTTCCCGATAATTTGCAAGCCAATCGGCAAGCCATCTGCCGTTCCACAAGGAACGCTAATGGCAGGAACGCCAGCCAAGCTTACCGGTATCGTACAGATATCGTTTAAATACATCGTTAATGGATCTCCAACTTGCTCTCCGATTCGGAACGCAGGTGTCGGAGCCGTAGGTCCGATGATGAGATCATATTGGCTGAACACTTGGTCAAAGTCCTGCTTGATAAGTGTACGCACCTTCTGAGCTTTCAAATAATATGCGTCATAATAGCCAGAGCTTAGAGCATAGGTTCCAAGCATAATCCGGCGTTTTACTTCAGCGCCAAATCCTTCGCTGCGGGATTTCTTATACAAATCAATGAGATTTGCAGGATCTTCCGCACGTACACCGTAACGTACGCCGTCGAAACGAGCTAGATTTGACGATGCTTCCGAGGAAGCAAGCAAATAGTAAGTAGCGATTGCATACTCCGTATGCGGAAGTGAAACCTCTTCCCAAGTCGCGCCCAGTGATTCGTATACTGCCAGCGCTTTAAGTACCGCTTCTTTCACACGCGGATCAATACCAGCTCCTAGGTATTCTTTAGGCACACCGATACGCAGACCTTTTACATCACCTGTAAGAGCTGCTGTGTAATCTGGAATATCCACATTCGCTGATGTAGAGTCGCTTGTGTCGTAACCAGCAATGGCTTGCAGCACAAATGCGGAATCTTCAACATTTTTGGTAAGCGGACCGATTTGGTCTAAAGAAGATGCAAAAGCAACAAGTCCAAAGCGTGATACTAGGCCATATGTTGGTTTGAGGCCAACGATACCGCAATAAGCAGCTGGCTGACGAATCGAGCCGCCAGTGTCGGAGCCAAGCGAGAAATAAACTTGTCCAGCAGCAACCGAAGCTGCCGATCCGCCGCTTGAGCCGCCTGGAACATAATCCGTATTCCATGGATTGCGAGTTGGATAGAAGCTGGAGTTCTCGTTGGAACCGCCCATCGCAAATTCATCCATGTTCAACTTGCCAATCGTTACCGACTGAGCTGCTTTCAGCTTGCGAACAACAGTGGCATCATAGATAGGATTGTAATTGCTTAAGAACTGACTCGCACAAGTGGTCAGTAGACCTTCAGTCACAATATTATCCTTAACACCCGCCGGCAATCCAAACAATAAACCTTGGTCGCCGCCTTCTTGCAATTGCTTGTCCAGCTCGGAAGCCTGCAAGCGTGCATTCTCTTCATTTAATGTAATAAAAGCCTTAATAGCAGGCTCAGTTTCCGCAATTCTCGCAAATGATGCGCTAACCAGCTCAGAAACAGACAGTTCCTTATTGTTAAGCTTGTTATGTACATCCTGCAGGCGCAAATCAAACAGTGCCAACAGTAGTTCCTCCCTTCAAATTAAACCCATTCGTATTATTCAAGCACCGCAGGTACTTTAAATTGTCCATCTTCTTCATCAGGCGCATTCAACAAAACCTTCTCGATCGGCAGCGACGGGCGTTTCTCATCCGCGCGCGTTACATTCGTTATAGGGAGCACATGGCTGGTTGGCTCAATATTTTCCGTGTCCAAGCCTTCTAGCTTTTCCGCATATTTCAAAATCGCATTGAGCTGCTCCGTAAACTGATCCTTCTCCGAATCGGATAGCTCTAACCGCGCAAGTCTTGCTACATGGTCTACATCCTTAGGTGAAATGCTCATCAGGTATTCTTCCTTTCCTATTCCTGTAATCATTCTTCCTATTATATCTCACATACAGGGAGAACATCAATGTAAACGGCAAATCACTTCTTAATTTCCACATAAAAGGAACTGGATCTCCAACAGAAGAGTTGGGCTTAAAAGCAATCGTTTATCAAACAAACAAAAGCAGCCCACTCTCACAACTTAAGCTGTTGTGAGGCAGGCTGCTTTTTAGTTTTAGAGAATCAGGTTCTTACTGAAATGCTCTAGATGACCGTTAGCATTATTGCTCTTTAATCTCATGGTCGATGCTCGCAGTCTGAATATCTTCATACGCCCAGTGCTTCTGCGAAACGTCACTCCATTGTTGATCTGCTCCTGCTAGAGGAGATCTGCCCTGCTGTCTATTGAATATGACAACAGCTTCTGCTCTCGTAAGAACGCGGTTTGGCGCAAATGTACCATCCTTATATCCGTTGAAAATTCCTGCTGCAGTCCCCTGATCAATGGCTGTTTGTGCCCAGTGCCCATTAATGTCAGAGAAGCTTTTGCCGCCGGTTTCAATATGCTCCATCAATCGATTAATAATAACAGCCATTTCCGCACGAGTGATCGTCTGATTTGGTTTGAAGCTGCCATCTGGATAACCAACCATTAAACCCAATTCGGTAATAATTGTAATGTATTTTGCAGCCCAATGCTCAGCATCAACGCCCGTGCTGCTCACGGAAGATAATTCAGCTTCCTTGCCCAGTATGCGAACAAGTATCGCTGCCATTTCAGCACGTGTAATCCCTTTCTCTGGTTTAAAGCTTCCGTCCTGATGACCAATAATATAAGCTTTGACTTCTTTATGATCTGGAACTTCAACCGGATCAGGCTTATCGGGCTTTGGCGTCACGTTGCCACCCGAGTTGTTGCCTGAATAACTGGATCTCGTTGGATCCAACGGATAATAATCATCCTTATCATTGACACCATCTCTGTCCGTGTCTGGATCTTTTGGATTCGTTCCAATTGCTTTTTCTTGCTCATCCGTCAATCCATCGTTATCATCGTCTGGATCAGTCGAATCTGGAATGCCGTCTCCGTCTGTATCCAGCTCACCGTTTACTGTACCCGGCTTAGCTGCATCCGTTGGGAATGGATCATCTTTATCATTGATTCCATCCTTGTCGGTGTCTGGATCTTTCGGATTTGTACCTGTTTTCGCTTCTTGCTCATCCGTCAATCCATCGTTATCATCGTCTGGATCAGTCGAATCTGGAATACCATCTCCGTCTGTATCCAGTTCCAAATCTGGCTCCGTGGTAAAGGTCCATACTAATTTATCAGAAATACCCGCATAGCTGTTTCCGTCTTTATCCCTCAAAGCTCCAGCTGCAATTAAGACGTAATATTCTGTACCTGGCTCCAAATATTCGACCTTAGGCCCATTGCCAGGTTGCGGGAGGATTGGAGGATTGATCGTTACTGTATTTCCCGATATATCGACTCCCATTTCTCCGATACTCACTTTATGCACAACGCTATTGTCAGACTTCTTTCTAATTTCAAAGCTCTTGCCGTTTACTCCCTGAACATTTGTGCTAAACGTCAGTTTTAGAGCTGTACTCTGAGAAACACTATTTGACCCTCCGGCAGGTGAGTACGCTGTAACCTTCAGTTCGTTTTTTTCCGGAGCAGCGCCTGTAGTGAAGTTCCAAGTTGTCTTGTCTGCAATACCTGCGTATTGTGCACTGCTGGTCGTGCTTTTCAGTGCTCCCGCTTCTATTTGAACATAGTAAGCAGTATTGTATTCCAAATAATTCCCTGGAGCATCCGGTACCATTAGGTAAGGATTTATCTTTACTTTATTACCCGATACACTTACATCGCTTATGCTGCTAATTTCAAAAGTATGAGCAATGCTGTCATCAGATTGCTTCTTGATAAAAATCTTTTTACCCGGAATCACTTGTACATTCTCGCTAAAAGTTAGCAACAAATCGGAGTTGGTGGCCACTGCTGGAGCATCATCAATAGGAGATAATGTCGTGACAGTTAGTGGCGAAAAACTCTTTGCTGTCTTGAAGCTCCAGATCGTCTTACCTGTAATACCCTTATACGTATTGCCTGCCTTGTCCTTAAAGGCTCCATCATCAATCAGAACGTAATAGCCCGTATCGTTAGCTAAACTAGTTGACAATTTAATGGTCGCCTTAGTTCCTGCTAGTGTCAATTTTGCAGTATCGTTAGCTGCAATGGTTTCAACAACACTATCATCACTTGCTTTGCGGATGCTAATGTTTTTGCCTGCCATCGCTTCCACAATCTCACTAAAAGTCAGCTGTAAGCTCGCATCAACCGCCACATCAAGCGCATTATTCGCTGGTGTATATCCAGTAGCTGTCGGCGCTGTTGTGTCTGGTGCAGCTTCTGTTTTGAAGAACCATATCTTCCCCGGCTCACCCATATACATTACGTTTTCGTTCATTAACTGAATGAATTGGAACATGCCATCAAAATCATTATTGTATATGTCCTGAAACGCACCTTTATCCATGAGGATATAATAATAGATATTGTTTTTCATGTTTTTCGTTGGATTAATGGTAACTTTGTTCCCAGAAATCGTTATTTTGCTCGTATCTGTTGAAGATATTTCTTCTAGCAAAATTGGAGCCGTTGGATTTGTTCCATCCGGTGTGGCTCTGCCCGGTTCAAAAATCTTTATTTTCTTGCCTGTTCCAGCCTTCACATTTTCGTTGAACGTTAATGTCATGTCCGTACTGATGGGAACATCCACAGCTGCTTTCGCGGGTACAAATGTTGTCGCCACCGGGCCGATTGTATCTGCTGCCTTACCCGTTTTGAAATGCCATGATTCGGTAACTGTATCCTGTACTTGACCATCATGAATTTCGACATCAGCTGATAATCCAGCATAGCCGTTCCCTGCAATATCCGTAAAAGTAGACGGTTCAATCTTCACAAAATAATTCGTCTGATATTCCAGATCCGCTGCTGGATTAATCGTTKCTACATTATCCAAGACTGTTACCTTTGTCGAATCACCTGCATCAATTGTTTCTACTAACGTTGCATCGCTTATTAAGATCGGGTAATCTGGTCCGTTAATCATTGATAATTCCCGAGGTTTCCAAAGCGTTATCTTTTTACCCGCCAGTGCCTTTACTTTCTCATCAAACGTTAATTTAAGATTAGTATCCACACCAACATTCTGTGCACCTTTAACAGGAGTTAGTGCTGTCACAACAGGAGCTTGATTATCAGCTGGCTCAGACGGTTCAGAAGGTTCAGCATCCAATGCAATAGCAACAGGAACCATGAAGGTTCCGACCATAAAAGGTCCCACACTGAGCTCAATTGTTTTGTCGACCGAATTTGTCGTTGTATTAATAACACTCATATTGCTCGAGCCATAATTAATCGTGTATGCTTGAAGACCATCTTTGGAAACGCCGATGACGTAAGGGTTAGCATCAACATTTATGGTAGCATCCACTTTAAGGGTTGCCGCATTGATTACTGACACAGAGTCATTATAGCCATGTGCTGCAAATATCTTACTGCCATCAGGACTAACTTCTGTTGCAGTTGTCATGCTGCCAACCGGTATATCCGCTTCGTGAGTTTTTGAATTCGTATCAATTATATTTACGAAATTAGTTACTAAGTTAGCCACATAAATCTTTGTGCCCGAGGGATTAACCGAGAGTCCGTAAAGTTCCCCCTCAATGGTAATTCCCTTCACAACTGTTTCGCTTATTATATCTATAATCGTGAGTTTTCCGGTTCTACTGGTAACATAAAGATCATTCCCAACCAATGCCATCGCAATAGGCGTAGCTACGGATATTTTTTTCTCCTCAACAAGCGAGGCTGTATTTATAACTGAAATCGAGCTTCCTGAGTCATTTGCCACATAAGCTTTACTTCCATCCTTATTAAAGGCAACGCCATGAGGCTGAACTCCAACCGGTATGGTCGCGATTACCTCATCCTTCGCCGGATCAATAACCGAGACCGTATTGCTTGCTCTGTTGGTTATGAACACCTGCTTCTGATTGGGGTTGATCGCAGCGCTGTTCGGTTGGTTTCCTACCGTGATTTTAGCCTTTTCTACAGTCAAATCTGTTAGATTAACAACATCGACAGTACCATTGCTAAAGCTTGTGATATACGCTTTTTTAAATACAGAAACTTCTCCAGCTCCAGCCGCATTTACCTTTCTCCCATCCTCCATAAACAATGACGAGCATAGGTTGACCATCAGCGCGAATAGAATCATACTGATTATCTTCTTGGACCTTACTAAACTAAGCATATTTTTGACCTCTCTCCCACCGTGTGATTGGCTATTACCATGTTTGGAAGAATCTTATCAATTAGAACTCAACAAAATCTCACAATTCGTCGCTACATGTCGAAAAAACAAAAAAAGAACAGTGGACACTCCTCTGCTCTAATTGTTT
Organism: Paenibacillus sp. 01L418; assembly: GCF_056400045.1. NCBI lineage: Bacteria > Bacillati > Bacillota > Bacilli > Caryophanales > Paenibacillaceae > Paenibacillus > Paenibacillus sp. 01L418. The sequence continues at coordinate 8 of NZ_JBFTSN010000158.1, read as the reverse complement.
ATAACTAT
>NZ_JBFTSN010000157.1:0-12919 GCF_056400045.1 Paenibacillus sp. 01L418 | reverse complement strand
TGAGTTCAGAAGCCAAAAAGTTTTATGGCACAAAATAACGATAATTAAATACTTCGATCATTGTGCAGCGATCCTTCGGATTGCTGCACAATGACGTTATAACGGATTATGAATCATATCCGGGAGGGAAATTTACATGCAAATTAAAAAACCGATGATTGCCCTTTTCCTTTTGCCGGCGGTACTCATCTATCTTGCAGTCTTTCTATATCCAACGCTTAGAGCTTTGCTGATGAGTTTCTATTCCTTGCCGTCCATATCAAGCAAAATGTCAGAGTGGTCATTTATCGGATTCGAAAATTACACTGACCTGTTCCGCAACAGCTATTTTATGGACTCTGCATGGAATGTATTGAAAATATGGCTGTTTGGCGGCAYCATCACGATTTGCTCCGCCTTCCTATTTGCTGCTATTTTATCATCCGGCGTCCGCGGCAAAACGTTCTGGCGCTCGCTCGTTTATTTGCCGAATACCGTATCTGCAGTCGTGTTATCCGTTATTTGGATTCATTATATATTTAATTCAAGCTATGGCTTCTTAACGAAGCTGTTCCGTTTCCTTGGACTCGATATGCTTGCCGATATTCAGTGGACGAGCGACAGTTATTTGTTCCTCTCCATGCTGCTGGCGTACTGCTTTGGTTCCATTGGCTACTTTATGCTTATCCTTAATGCCGGAATGGACCGTATTCCACGCGACTATTACGAAGCTGCCCTGCTCGAAGGGGCTAATCCATTGCACAAGTTTTTCCGAATCACGCTGCCGCTGCTTCAGGACATATTCCGTATGACGCTCGTTTTATGGACGGTAACAGCCGTGAATTTCTTTGTCTGGTCCGCTACCTTTGGCGGTGCGAGTGAAAGCGTCGCTACGATGACGCCGGGCTACTTTATGTATCTCAAAGTGTTTGGCGACGGCACTTCAGTTTATACGCAGGATGCCTTTAATGTAGGAGCAGGCGCGGCAGTAGGCGTTAGTATTACGATATCAATTCTAATCCTATCCGCCATCATCAATCAGTTCTTCCGTAAAGAACGTCTTGAATATTAAAGATGAGGTGTTAGCATGGTTAATAAAATTCGGTACGTCCCGCTCTATTTGTGGCTGCTGTTCACGATTGTATTGTTCGGCTTCGCCATTCTAGCTTCATTGAGCACAACAAGAGGCATTTTTACAAATTCACTATTTGAGAGCGGCATTCATTTCTCCAATTATATCGATTTATTCAAAACCCAGAAGATGGGACGGTACTTTCTGAACAGTGTTATTTATACCGTTTCAGCTTGCGTCGGTGTTCTCGTATTCGCTGCTCCTGCCGCTTATGTTTTGGGCAGAGTGAAATTTCGCGGCAAAAAAATAGTCAATCTGATGTTTTTATCCGCAATCTCCATCCCTGGCCTGCTCATATCCATCCCGCTTTTTTCATTGTTCGTTGAGCTGAAGCTTACGGGTTCCATTATTACGCTCGTATTAATCTATATTTTCACTAATATTCCGTTTAGCGTATTCCTTCTCACCGGATTTTTCGCTTCCATTCCGAAGGAGTTGGAAGAATCAGCAGCTGTTGACGGCTGCGGCCCTATCCAAACGTTTATCAAAATTATATTGCCCGTTGCCCAGCCTGGCCTCATTACAGTTTCTATTTTCAACTTTATGTCGATATGGAATGAGTATTTGTATGCGCTTATATTTGCTGGTGATCCGAAATATCATACGCTCGCGCTTGCATTGCAATCCATCGTACTCGGCTTTACCAACACAGGAAACTATTCCGGTATCTTTGCAGCATCCATCATCGTATTTTTGCCAACTTTCATTTTGTATTTGTTTATTTCCAAGCGAATTGTTGCAGGCATTACGGTTGGATCAGTAAAAGGATAGAAAGGAGTTCATTCACCATGCGTGTATATCAGTCAACCTTACGGATCGAAGGCTCAAGCATTGGCGGTCAAAATCCGCTGCCGATGTTCCGAAATCGCCAAACACATAGAGAAGTCAGCGATAACGGCACTCTTCCAAGCGAGCTGCGATCGAAGCTAGGATATGAAGCAGGGGAACGTTATTTACCCTATCGAATGCAGGATCGTTATACAAGAGATCGGAAAAATCTATTGCTAGAAACTATCGTGCTCGAAAATGAGCATTTGCAGGCTGTTTTTTTACCTGCTTATGGTGGAAGATTGTATTCTCTTACGGAGAAAAAAACGAATCGCAGCCTTCTCTATACGAATCCGGTGCTGCAGCCTGCCAACCTAGCCATATTGAACGCTTGGTTCTCTGGAGGAATCGAGTGGAATATCGGTCAGCTCGGACATACGTTTACCACATGCTCCCCCGTTCATGCAGCCATTCTGCAAGATGAGAACGGAAACGATTTTCTAAGGCTGTATGATTACGAGCGTTGTAAAAACCTGTTTTGGCAAATTGACTTTCATCTGCCCGCTGGTTCAAACAAGCTCATTCTTTATGTGCGGATCGTTAATGACAATGACAAGTCGGTTCCGATGTACTGGTGGACGAACATCGCTGTAGAGGAAACACCGCAAGCCCGTCTTTTTTCGTCAACAGATGAAGTCATTTATATTGACCATAAAGTGAAAGGATTTGGACTTGGCAAGCTGCCGTATCTGCCGACTGTTCCGGGCAAAGACGTCACCTATCCGCTGAGCTTTCCTTTCTCGAATGAATATTTCTTTCAAACGCCGGCAAGCTGTAATGCGCCTTGGGAGGCTGTCGCTTATGAGGATGGACGATTGTTTTATGAACGCTCCACCTCTCTTCTCCGTTATCGCAAAATGTTTTGCTGGGGAAACCATGCTGGTGGAAGACGATGGTGCGATTATCTTGCTAACCCCGGTGAAGGAAATTACATTGAAATTCAAAGCGGCTTAGCGCCTACGCAGCTGCATGGACTTGATATGCCTGCTCAATCGGAGTGGGATTTCACGCAAGTGATTGGCATGACCGATATTAAAATCGACAAAGCCCATCAACAGGATTGGAATCAGGCGAATCAATACATTCGAGATTGTGTCGATCTTCATATCGATGCCGAAGAAATGGAGAAGCTGCATGAGTCCATGCGAGTTCTCGCACAACAAGCACCTGAGCAAGTCCTTTATACGGGTTCACCATGGGGTGCGCTAGAGCAGCTGCGCCGAGAACTGAAGGAAAATCGAACGATTCCTGAAGGCTTTTATTTTACTAAGCTAAGCACAGAACCAGAAGCCGAGCATAGCGATTGGCTCTCCCTTCTTGAAACAGGAACGCTTCCAGTCCACGACGTGCAAGAAGTGCCGAAAGCATGGATGGTTCAGGATGAGTGGCTTGCCCTGCTTGAAGAGAGCCTTGCGCACCAAGAGAATCAATCATGGAACGCTTATATGCATTTGGGCATCATGCTTTATGAGCGAGGAATGGAGCAGGAAGCTATCGATGCATGGGAGAAATCGATAGACATTCAACCATCCGTATGGGTGTATCGAAACCTAGCAGAAGCGATGAAATATGCCTCGCGAATTGATCTGGCGATTGCCTACTGGAAGAAAGCCTATCTCGTTTCCAACTCGTTCCCTGATCGAGCTTTGGCTGAAGAATATTTAAATTTGCTCATTGCTGACAAACAGTACGAAAAGGCGTGGCAAATGTACAATGCATTGCCTGAAGCCTATTCGAGCAGTGACCGCATTCAAATTATAGTAGGCGTTGCCGCACTTGAGCTTGAACAGGATGCGTTCGTTAAGCAATTGTTCCTTAAGGAATTTGCGGTCATACGTGAAGGTGAAATATTAATCATAGAGCTATGGTATAAATACAATGCCAAGAAGCTTGCACAATCAAGGGATGAATCCTATTCCGAAATACATCTTGAAGAGGCGAAAAATAAATTTCCGCCGCCAACCAACATTGACTTCAGAATCATAGGTGAATAAAAAGATGACGGTGCGTAGTAACGTGCCGTTTTTCTGTGCTTTGAGCATGCTGCCTCGCCCTATTCTGTTCCGTTTTAGGCATAATATAAAAATTGAAATTGGCTGTAGACATATACAAATTTTGTGTGTTACATTGATTAACATAGAGGCATGAACGAAAAACAACTATCAAGAATGGATGGCTAGAAGTAACTTGGTTGATTCTATAGTGTGTCCTGCACCTTTAGTCTCATCTGAATTACTTTTTTATAGGCCTAAAGTTAAAGCGCTTAAACGTTTTTATTTTTTGTGTTTAAATTAAAGCGCTTTAATTTTGTTTAAGCTTGATTACATGCAAAGGAGGCTGCGAATCTGTCGACGGTTATACAACTATAATTTTAGGAGGAGTTTTAATTGCGCACTTTAAAAGCAAACAAAAGTATGATGAAATGGATGGGTCATGTCTTTCTCTGCTCAGCGATGCTTCTAACTTTATTGGGTGCACCCGCTCCACTTCAAACGAAGGTGCATGCTGCAGGAGAGCTTAGACCATTTCCGCAGCAGCTGAGCTATCCTGGCATTATAAAACCTAACCATGTCACTCAGGCAGCTATGAATACAGCAGTTTCGAGTTATTATACTTACTGGAAATCAACCTATCTAAAAAATAACCTCTCCTCATTGCCAGGCGGCTATTATGTCAAAGGGGATATTACAGGAAGCGCTGAAGGTTACGACCCGCTTGGTACTTCAGAGGGGCAAGGCTATGGCATGGTCATCACCGCTTTGATGGCAGGTTTCGATTCAAATGCCAAAACCATTTATGACGGCCTATTCAAAACCGCTAGAGCTTTTAAAAGTTCGGGCAACTCAAATCTTATGGGCTGGGTAGTTGCAGACGCTGCTGGTGCACAAGGACATTTTGGCTCCGCTACCGACGGTGATTTAGACATCGCTTATTCCTTAATACTTGCTGACCGGCAATGGGGATCAGCTGGCACGATTAATTATTTGGCAGAAGCCAAAAAAATGATTACGAACGGTATCAAGGCGAGCAATGTCACGACGAATAACCGCCTGAACCTTGGCGATTGGGATGCTAAGAGTGCATTAAATACCCGTCCCTCCGACTGGATGCTCTCGCATTTAAGAGCTTTTTATGAGGTGACAGGAGATCAAACCTGGTTGAATGTCATTAACAACTTGTACACGGTTTATAGTCAGTTCTCAAGCGCCTATTCAGCTAGCACAGGGCTGATTTCAGATTTTGTTGTCGACAATCCTCCAAAGCCAGCTCCACAAAACTACTTAGATGAATTTCCAGAAACTAACGAATACAATTACAATGCAAGCCGGGTTCCATTAAGAATCGTAATGGACTATGCTTTCTACGGCGACACGAGAGGCCGAGATATTGCTAACAAAATGGCCGTATGGATCAAAGGCGCCACAAGCGGCAATCCGAATAACATTAAAGATGGATATAAACTAAATGGCGGAGTTAGCGGTTCCTACGCAACTGCTGTTTTTGTATCGCCGTTTATTTCAGCAGCAACCACGAGCAGCACGCACCAAGCATGGGTAAATGCTGGATGGGATTGGATGAAAAACAAAAAAGAATCCTATTTCAGCGATTCCTTCAATTTGCTTAATATGTTATTCATTTCAGGAAACTGGTGGATACCAACTGCTGGGGGAACTACGGACACCCAAGCACCTACTGCACCAGCGAATTTGACTGCATCCGCTGCATCAAGCAGCCAAATTAATTTGAACTGGTCAGCTTCTACCGACAATGTTGGCGTATCAGGTTATCAAGTATTTCGCGGCGGCACATTAGTAGGCTCTCCTTCTGGCACGACCTATACTGACACTGGCCTAAACGCTTCCACGTCATATAGTTATACAGTGAAGGCCATTGATGCTGCGGGCAATCTTTCTGCGAGCAGCAATACAGCCAGCGCAACAACGAGTCCGAATTCAACAACAACGAACCTTGCTTTAGGCAGGACCGCTGTAGCAAGCTCAATTGAGGGAACAGGATTTGAAGCTTCCAAAGCGACGGATGGCAATTCGACGACAAGATGGGCGAGTGTTGAAGGAAGCAACAACGAGTGGATTTACGTAGACCTTGGTTCCATTCAAAACGTCAACCGTGTGAAATTAAACTGGGAAGCCGCTTACGGTAAAGGCTATAAAATCCAAGTTTCCACAAATAGTACAACTTGGACAGACGCTTTTACAACGACAACAGGCAATGGAGCCATCGATGATATTACGTTTACATCCAAAAGCGGAAGATATGTAAGAGTGCTTTGCACGGCGCGAGGCACAGCTTACGGATACTCACTTTTTGATTTCGAGGTATACGGCTCTTAATAGGTAAACACACACAAAGCCTGACCGATAACTGTCGGTCAGGCTTTGTTTTGTTTGTCTCTCATTTAACGAAGGCCGTCTAGAAGCTTACGCAGCGTCTGCAAACAATCCTCCATCGCTTCAGCAGCCTCAGCAGTATCCGATATTTGTGCGAGCCAAAGCGCCGCTTCATTCATAGCTCCCGACAACAAATGAGTGGCAGCATCCAGACGAACACCCTTAAGGTAGCCCTGCTGCTGCATCATTTCCAGCTGTTCTAGCAATAATTTCATCGACTGCTGCTCATCCAGAAGCCGCCATTCCTCCCAGCCAAGCACGGCAGGACCATCGATTAGCATGATCCGCCTGTTTTGCGGCTCGATTGCGACAGTCACAAATGCGCGGCATCCCAGACATAATTGCTCCCACAGATCGTCGCTAAGGGAAGCCTCTTCCTCCAGCCGCTGCGCTACTTCAGATTGAACAAGTGAAAGCACCGCTCGGAATAAACCTTTTTTACTGCCAAAATGGTGATACACAGCCCCCCGAGTGACCTCAGCATCTTTGGCTATTTCCTCAAGTGAACTGTCCGCAAATCCGAAAGTGGTAAAATGATGCCTCGCCACTTCCTCTAGCTTATGAATCGTCTCTTCCGTATCTTTTTTCGTTTTCCTCATCCTGTTGCTCCTATTTTCTTAAAAGCTCAGAAGGAGCTTCAAGCAAGCACATTTAATTATCAGCTGCTGCTCCCTCTTGCTGCCACACAGATTGCACATAGTTCATGCTTTCTTGTTCCGAGGGCGGAATAATTGCAATGACATCTATTAATACGCCGCCGGGATCAGAGAGAATAAAATGTCGTTGCCCAAAATCCTCATCGCGAATATCCTGCTCCAAAGACAGCTTCGCGTCAAGGACCAAGCGCTTGTACTCACTATCTACATTATCAACTTCCATGTTAAGAATCAATCCTTCAGCTCTCTTACGATAGCTCGCGGGAACCGTGGAATGACTTGCTGATAGCAGCGCTAATTCATAAAAGCATTGCCCTTCACCCATCTTCCGCAAGCTCACATACCAGTCAGACTCGTACACAACTTCAAAACCAAAGTAACGTTGATAAAAATCAGCACTTTTCGCTACATCCTGTGACATCACAACAGGATAAAAACTGTTCATTTTCAAATGGAAGCTCTCCTTTAGTATTTATAGGATTGAATATAGTTGGATTTTAACATACATACTGTATGTATGTAAATAGCATATGATTTACTCTGCATGTTTAAGTGACTTAACCCAATAATATAAAATTTGACAATTAATCATCAAGCACTTATTATATCCATAACAGATATATCAACAATGGATATATCCATTAAAGATACATCTTTGAAGTGGGGGTGATCTATTGTCTAGAAATAACTCGCTGCAAATGGATCAGTTAACTGATTCTGCCTACTACATATTGCTTGCTCTACTATCGCCAAAACATGGGTACGCAATCATGAAGTATATCGAAGAACTGACGAGCGGTGAGATTAAGATTGGGCCAGCTACTCTCTATACCTTGATCAAGAAATTGCAAGAAACCGACTTTATTGTGCTTAATGAAGACGAAGACGAGCGCCGGAAAACCTACCACGTCACCGAAAAAGGAAGATCTATTATCGCTAGTGAAATCGAGAGAAGACTAAGAATGGCGCAGCACGGTAATGTTGCACTGCAATCTGCGAAGGAGGAATTTAATGATGGAAATGGATAAAAAGACTCGTTATATGGCATCAGCAGGGCTTGCTTTTGCAGAACACAAAGAGATGAACAAGCTAAGCAAACTATCCGAGCAAGGATGGTTTTTAGAAAAATTCTCCTTTTTAGGTTATACACTGCGCAATGGACCCAGCCATAAACTTATTTATTGCCTCGATATACGTCAATTACAAGAGAACGAACTAAACAATTATAGAGAAATATTCGAAGCTGGCGGTTGGAACCATGTATGCTCATCAGGCGATCTTCATGTTTTTTCGGCGGAACCAGGAACAGAACCCATATACACAGATCGAACATCGACGTTTGAGAAATATTCAAGAACACTTAATTTGTACAAAATGGCTTCATTTATCTTGTTGGTTTTAACGATTGGCATTATCGGACTGCTTTATTTATCTGCTGAAGTATGGCAGAATTTCATTATTCAAAATGCCGCTGCAGTAGGTTTGGTATTTTTCTCTATTTTACTAGTCCCGTCAATTATGATGTTTGTGGCCTATTCCCTCCGAGTAAACAAGCTTAAAAGCTAGAATGGAATTGCTATACGGAGAAATGACCTTTCGGAAATTAAGAAGGTCATTTCTTATGTCAGGCTAGCGATAGCTCAAGCCAAAGTTTCTTGAGTATTCGTTATTTAAGGTCACAGGCAGCTTCCCTTGTGGCTTGGAACCAAATATGACCTTCACAGCAGCCTCCCACGATATCGGAATCGGTGTTATCCAGTACCAATTATCAAGCGCATAGGTTGAAATATATGCCTTCACGTTCTGATATCCCAAAATATCGCTTGGGTTTCCAAGGGAGACAGCTGCTACCGGCTTTCCAGTTGCAAGTAATCCGTTCACCAGATCCACTTGCCCTTGTGGTATTTGCTGATCCGACTTTGTAAACACAATAATTCGATCTGCATTTTCAGCCTTCTCGACCGCCTTCTTAACCGCTGACTTTGTAGCATCTAACACTGCTCCCGCAGCTTCTGCTGCCTGATAAGAAATGACTTTGCCTTTGCTTATTTGCCTAACTGCTTCTGCAATCTGATCCGCATAAGCCATACTTACGACAAGCGTTGTCTGATTTGCTTCCGCATCAAATGGAAGGACATTGTCATTTTTGATGAGCGTTATGGAATCCAGTGCCATTCGCTCAGATAACTCACGGTGTTCTTTTTTCCCCACTACTTGGCTCACATGATTAATGTCTACCAAACGATGCTCAAACATCTCTAGCTTGAATTTATAGGTTAGTATCCGTTCCACCGATTCATCCACTCGGCTTCTCTCGAGCTTGCCAGCCTGCAATGCTTCATAAAGGGACTCCAACGTATCGAATTGATCAGCTTCAGAGCCATTTGCCATGACGATATCTGCTCCCGCATTGATGGCCATAACCACCGCTTCACCCGCTCCCCAATTGTCGGATATCGCTTGCATCACCATAGCATCTGTGACAATGATCCCTTTAAAACCCATTTCATTTCTCAACAATCCTGTAAGAACTTTCTTTGAGAGTGTCGCAGGAAGTTCAGCATCAATTGCTTCAATAATAATATGTGAAGTCATAATAGATTCGATTCCTTGGTCGATTACTGCTTGAAATGGAGGGAGATGCACGGTCCGCAGCACTTCTTCGCTGTAAGACACTTTGGATAACGACATATGAGTATCAAAACCTGTATCCCCATGCCCTGGAAAATGCTTGGCGCTGGATATCATTCCTTCGCTTTGATAACCCCTCACCTCTGCAACAGCCATATCGCTTACAAGCTTCGTGTCTTCTCCAAAAGACCGAACACCAATCACTGGGTTCATCAGGTTCGAATTGACATCAACGACCGGCGAGAAACTCCAGTGAAAACCCATTGCTTCGGATTCAACAGCCGTCAAGCGCGCAGCTTGTTCCGCATAATCCACATTTTGTGTAGCTCCAATTGCCATCTGTCTTGGCAATACCGTTGCCTCATCAGGTACTCTTTGAGCTGCGCCATATTCCAAATCGCCAGAAATAAATAGAGGGATACCTAATCTAGATTCAGATGCCAGTTGCTGGAGCGCATTAGTAAACCGGGCAGTATCGGCAGCAGAATTCATTCGTCGATTCAAGAGGGCACTCCCTACACCGTATTCCTTGATCATTTTATTTGAGAACGAATCTGCTTGACCCGTAGGTGTATACATTACAAGCTGGCCTATCTTTTCCTTGTCCGTCATTTGACTTACAAGCTGTTTAGCTTTGCTCGCATTGGATATCTCTTTGTCTGTAGATTCCGAAGGTGATGGTTTTTGAACCGTTTCGGGTTCATTACTCTTTTTTTGGAAGTCAATCGGTGTTATTACGAATATTAGAGCTATGGCGATAACCATTACAAATGCAAATAACATAACTGATCGCTTCTTCATCGTTACCTTCCTTTGCTTATTCATTTCGGATGATATGAGTTAATGCTTCCCATATGTTCCGAATAAATCCCCCTTCATTCACATTTCTTGCCTAGTGTAGCACGACCATTTTTAGGAGAACAATATTGGAAAACCATTATTTATTATAGTTATCCACGCTTTTAAATCTGCTCAAAAAACAACACTCCTAGCCATTTGTTGACTTGGAGTGTGCTTATTTTACTAGAATTGCTGGTGGTATTATCGCGTGATGACTATACAAAACCTCCATAAATGACAGCTGGTGAAGCATGACTTCAATCAAATCTATAAACCTCCAACTGCTTTGAAAAACGTTGTCAGACTACAACTAACGAACCCAGAAGTGCTTATTTAAAGCATTCGTAGTGGAATAAAATTGTAACGAACTCCAGAAACGTTATTTCGAGAAAAACAGCTCATAAGACCCTGTAAAACTTGTAATAGCGCCAATAAGGTTCGTTAAAATCTGAGAACAATCGTTTTCTGCATAATAAGCATGATACAGTTCCTTAGAGAGTCGACTTGGGGCTGACTAGAGCAAATCGATTTTTGCATCGCAGCTTGCCAAAGGTAAAACTAGTGCTTAGCTTGCTCTCGCTTGCCCATAATCGGTTTAAGCAAACAATCATTCACCAAATAAAAAAATAACGGTAAAGGGACAGCCCTTCACCGCTATTTTTTTCATGTTCTATAATATCTCTGCTCAAAGCGAGCGCTCACTCTGGCGAATTCACTACTACTGCTGGAACAGCATCCCCTGTTCACATTTATTCTACTGTGATTGCACCGATCAAGCCCTTCTCGGAATGAGGACCAACCATCAGCTGGAAAATGCCAGGCTCAACCGACAAACGGTCATCTGCTCCTATGATGGCAAGCTCCGAAGGGGTTACCGAGAATGTCACCGTCTTCATCTCACCGGCACTTAAGCTCACCTTGGCAAAACCTTTTAGTTTTTTGAGAGGCTGTGTTACGCTTGCCGCTGCATCACGAATGTACAGCTGCACCACTTCTTCACCCGTAACGCTGCCTGTATTCGTAACATTTACAGTAACAGATACGGAATCCGAGCTGCTTATGCGAGCTGAGCTCACGACTAGATTGTCATATTCAAAGTCGGTATAGCTCAGACCGTACCCGAACGGATATAATGCTTGCACTGGAGCATCGATATATCTTGAAGAATACACGCCTCCTGGAGGACGTCCTGTGTTCTTCCTGTAATAATAAAGCGGGATTTGTCCTACACTCCGCGGGAATGTTGCTGTCAGCTTGCCGCTTGGGTTATAGTCACCAAACAAGACATCAGCTATTGCATTGCCGCTTTGAATACCTAAGTGCCATGCTTCTACAATTGCTGTTGCCGTGTCATCCAGCCAAACGGTTGTCAGCGGACGGCCATTGAACAATACAACGATAACCGGCTTGCCCAGCTGTATTGCTGCTTCAACGAGCTCACGCTGCTTACCCGGCAAGTCCAGTTCTGATCTGGAGTTTCCTTCACCGCTCATCGTCAGACTTTCGCCTACTGCAATAATAGCAGCATCCGCCCCAGCAACTGCTGCCAGCGCCTGTTCAAAGCCGCTCTCGTCTTCACTTTCAATGCCGCAGCCTTCCGCATATAGCAGCTGTGTGTCTGGCGATACTTTCGCCTTAATGCCATCAAGCAGTGAAACGACATCATCCACATTGCCGTCGGCCGCCCAGCAACCAAGCGGGTCTTTCGTGTTCGTTGCCATCGGTCCAATAACAGCCAGCGTTTTCAGCTGCTTAGAAAGAGGCAGTATACGATTATCATTTTTAAGCAGAACGATAGACTCTCTTGCTGCCTCGCGCGCCAATGACACATGCTCCTCTGACAAAATAACACTTTGGCTTCGTTCTGGATTTACGTATGCATTCTCGAACAATCCTAGTTTCATCTTTACAGCTAAAATTCTGCCTACAGCGGCGTCGATCAGACTCTCGGCAACCCGTCCCTCTTGAACGAGCTTCGGCAAGTATTTGTAGAATATGCCTGAATGCATATCCATATCCGTACCCGCTTTAATCGCAATTTCACACGCTTCCTCCGCGTCTCGGGCAACACCATGAGTGATTAATTCGCCTAGAGCATTGTAATCACTAACGATGACGCCTTCAAAGCCCCATTCCTCACGCAAAATTGTCGTAAGCAAATAACGGTTGGCACATGCAGGAATGCCATTCAATTCATTAAAGGATGCCATAATGCTAAGCGCTCCAGCTTCAACCGCTTTACGAAACGGCGGCAAAATAACTTCACGCAGCACGCGGTCCGAGACGTCTACCGTATTATAATCCCTGCCCGCTTCCGCAAATCCATATCCGGCAAAATGTTTAGGACAGCTCGCTACAGAGAGGCTTTCGCTTGAAGCATCATCGAGCTCGGCGCCCTCAACCCACGCTTTTGCCATAATCTCGCCTACATAAGGGTCTTCTCC
>NZ_JBFTSN010000156.1:0-13269 GCF_056400045.1 Paenibacillus sp. 01L418 | reverse complement strand
TTGCGGCAGCGTTTRTTCGAGGTGGAAATGGAGCWGTAAGCACGCATAGGTTCTTACAGCGAGAGAAAAGGCTAGGTTTGTTGTCTGTAAGAACAAATATGTGCTTACAGAGTTGCGGCAGCGTTTGATCGAGGTGGAAATGGAGCAGTAAGCACACATAGATTCTAACTTTTGGGACAGCCCCTTCTGTTATTTGGGGATGAAATGGCGGCAGCTGATTATAGAGAGGCTGCAGTCTAGGTATTAAGATGCCATTTTCCAGACTGCCCCTCTAAGCGCAAATAACCTCGTTAACCATCATTTGACGTGGTTTGTCTCGGGTTTTCTTGTTTTTGCACCTTATAGTGGTTTTTGAACAAATGGTAAAGGAGGCGTATAGTGGTTAATAGTGTAAATGACACGGAAATTGCAAAGCAAGGCAGACTGGAGGTTGCCGAGTATGGAACCATGGAAGCGTACCATGTGGATTTTATGGTTCGGCGTTCTTTTTTGCAGCTCAAGCTATACGATGTCCGTACCGTTCCTGCCGCTATTTCTGTTCGATTTGGGGGTGCCGGAAAGCTCCGTCAATCTATGGGCTGGAATTGTGCATTCCTCAGCTTTCCTCGTCGGAGCAGTGATGGCTCCCTTATGGGGGATGCTTGCAGACAAGTATGGGAAGCGGAAAATGGTCATACGAGCAGGACTCAGCTTAGCTATTATTTATGCGCTGATCGCTTTTGTGCAAACGCCATGGCAGCTCGTCGGCGTGAGAATGCTGCATGGCTTTGTGGGTGGATTTGTTCCAGCATCCATGTCGATCGTAGCATCAGTTGCACCGAAGGAGAAGCTTGGCTGGAGCCTTGGCATGATGCAAGCGGGTACGATGACTGGCGGTATTCTCGGACCATTATTCGGCGGGCTGTTGGCTGAAGCATTTGGACTTCGCAGATCCTTTGTTGTCGCTGCGTTTATTATTTTAGCTGCGACAGTGGCGGTTATTGTATGGGTGAGGGAAGGAAAAGCGGACACATCTGAAGGGGCAGCGGCCGGAACGAAAAAAGAAAAGCCAATCACTTATCGGATGGCTTTTCGCAATCGTGCACTCATGAGTATGCTGCTGCTGCTCGTTATCGTTCAGCTATCGATTAATATGATACAGCCGCTCATTACCCTTCATATTGCCAAGCTGCAAGGGGGGCTGCAAGGAGCGGAGCTGTCAGCTGGTTTTGTGCTCTCGCTTATCGGAATAGCAGGCATTTTGGCATCGCCAGTTTGGGGAAGGCTTGGTGAGAAGAAGGGCTTCTACCGGATTCTCGTCGTATGCCTGTTCTGCGCGGGATCGATCATTAGCATGCAGTTTTTTGTACAACAATTATGGCTTTTCGCTATCGTGCAATTCATATTCGGTTTATTTATGGCTGGCATAGCGCCTATCGTCAATACGCTGGTTGTCCAAAGCACAGATGAGCAGTTTAGAGGCAGATCATTTGGGCTAACAACAAGCGCGAATCAGTTCGGTGCGATGCTTGGTCCGCTCATCGGAGGTTTGTTAGGCCTGGCCGTAGGCATCCACTGGATCTTTGTCGCCACAGGAATGATTATGGCAGCAGCCGGCGTGAGCGTATGGATAAAGCGGAGACATGAGATGGTGAAAACGAAGACAGCCTATCGAGCTTAACTCGGAGAAAAGTGAATAAATAGGCAGCACAAGCCAGGCGGAGTCTAGGGGAAAGCGCTCTAGTTCCTCTTGGCTTTCGTTGTAAATAATAGGAAATGTTCGTTTCTATTTAAACAAAAGTCTGTTATTCTACTGAAGAATAGAACTTTGGACTGAGGAGTGAGCTGCTATCAAGCCGGTTACTGTATATGATATTGCTAGGGAAGCGAACGTCTCAGTAGCCACTGTGTCGCGCGTCATTAATAATACGGCTCCGGTAAAAAAGTCAACCAGAGAGCGAGTTATGGAGTTAATTGCGAAACATCAGTTTCAGCCGAATGCCATTGCAAGAAGCCTGTTTAAGAAGGAAACGGGAATGATAGGCGTTATTTTGCCGGATATTACGAACCCTTTTTTTCCAGAGGTTTTGTCAGGCTTGGATCAAGAAGCGCGCAGCAAAGGCTACACTTTTTTTCTATGCGATACGGTATCAACGAACGGAGATTCAGCAGAGCAATATGTGCGGGAGTCGCAATATTTGAGTATTCTGATGGAGAAGCAAGTAGACGGCATTGTGATGATAGGCGGACGAATTAACCTTGCTAAGCCAAGCAAAGATCTTGTGAGCGAAGTGGTTGAAGCTAGTAAACGCGTGCCGCTGCTGCTCATTAACGGCAATCTCCCCGGTGAAGGGATGACTCGTGTATATGCCGATGAGCAGGAGGGCGCAGAGCTTGCGACACAGCATTTGATTGACTTAGGACATACGGATATTGCATTTGTTGGCGGGTACAAAAACATGTCCAATACGATTCAGCGTACTCGCGGTTTTGTGAAAACGATGGAGAAAAACGGAGTCCAAACTCGCAAGGAGTGGATACGCGATGGCGGTTTTTCCGTTGAAGCGGGTAAGAAGCTAATGCATCAACTGCTGGAGCTGCCCGAGCGACCAACCGCTATATTTTGCGCGAACGATTTAGTGGCTATCGGCGTTATGAAAGTTGCTCACAAAGCAGGGCTTCGCGTGCCGCAGGACCTATCGCTGATTGGGTTTGACGATATTCCTTATGCCTCGAACAGCATTCCAGAATTAACGACGATTTCTCTAAAATGTTATGAGGTAGGCCGGAACGCAGCGGAGCTGCTCCACCTAATGATTACGAAAAACAAAGTGAATAAGAGCACCAAATTAAGGCCGGAGCTCGTTGTAAGAGAGTCTACAGCTCCACCTTCAAAGCAAAATAATGCTTAAAATTGCGTTTTCAAATAATTATTGACAACGCTTACAATGTTGAATACAATCAAAATGTGAAAAGATAACAAGGTGTCACCTACAATAATGTAACCCGTTACATTTACAGCGAGATCGCTTCTTTCCAGAAGCTAACACATAAATACACATCAGCGAACCGTACAGAATTGCGTTCTGTTTATCCCGGTCATGACGTGTATTTATTTTTATCTAAAAATGTAACGGGTTACATGAAACGGGTTACACATTTCGGGCTTTTAGTCTAATTCGTTGGAGGTTTTGACATGGTCATGGACATTGGAGCGAAAGCAGCCGTGCGATTTGATGCGGATGCCGTGAAGATTCAGGAAACCCCTCATATTTTGCTATGTGCCTCGCTGTTTTACTTCCGTATTCCAAGCGCGCTTTGGAAGGAGAGGATGGAGCAGCTGAAGGCATTTGGTTATAACAGCATCGATGTGTATTTTCCATGGAACTATCATGAAACAGTTGAAGGAGAATGGGATTTTAGCGGAGAGCGTGACATTGCCTCATTCCTGACAACGGCTGCCGAAGTAGGACTATACGTCGTCGCAAGACCTGGCCCCTACATTTGCTCGGAGTGGGATGGTGGAGCACTTCCGGCTTATCTGCTTACGAAGGGACTGAAGCTTCGCGATAACGATGCTGAATTCCTCGGCTATGTTTCCAAATGGTTTGATCACATCCTGCCTTTGCTAAAGCAGAACCAAGCAGGTGAGGGCGGAACGGTAATCGGTGTTCAACTGGATAATGAGCTCGATTTCTATGATTGTCATGACCCCAAAGGATATATTAGTGCACTGCGCGATATGGTGCTTAAACACGGAATAACCGTGCCGCTGTTCGCTTGTGCCGGTCAGGGCGGCTTGCTGCAAGCATCGGGACTCGCAGAGGATGTGGTGCCGACCTGTAATTTCTATCCAGATAATCGAGAGGCTGAATTTGAAGACAAGGTGCTTCACTACAGTGGAACCTTAGCTAAACTAGGTTATCCTCTGCTCGTAACGGAGACGAACCGGGCACATTACCTCCTACGTAGATTGCTCTCCTGCGGCGCCAAGCTGCTCGGTCCGTATTTGCAGGTATCGGGAACGGATTTTGGCTTCACGAATGCGACGAACAATTGGGGCAAGCCGCTAGCGTTTATGACGTCGGACTATGATTTTGGCGGCATGATTTCTCCTGAAGGGCATATTCGCGAGGAAGCGTATGAGGGCAGGCTGCTTGGACGGATGATTGCAGCTTACGGCACTTCGCTCGCTGAGGCTGCAAGCCAAGGCTTAAGCACGGATTGGAAGCTGATTGGACAAAGCGATAGAGTTGTTGGCCCCTATGCCCTGCAGTTAAAGGGCGGCGGAAAACTCCTATTTGTTACGAATTTAGATGATCAAGATAAAGAACTAGCCATCGTAATGGAGAATGATACGAATACAAAAGCTGCGAGCAGCTTTAAGCTCAAATCGGGCAGGTCGCTGGCGCTGCCTTCTCAAGTACCTCTACAGCATTGGGGAGTAGAAGGAATACTAGAGAGCTCGACAGCGGAGCTATATATGGCAGAAACAAATGATACAGGTGCAAGTCTCGCTTTTCATACAGAAGGTTATGGTGAAATTGTATTGCTGCTAGATGCAGCGCCGGTGGATATGAAAGCTCTGAATGCAACTGTGGAAACGATAGAGGGAGGCAAGGTCAGGATCGCCTTTGAAGGTAAAGAAGATAGCGTCTGTTCCATTATTACTTCGGATGGGCATACGTTGAAGCTATTTATTACCGACAGAATGAAAGCGCTTTATTCAGAAGGGTTGAACGATGCTGATGACACCATTAATCATGGCAAGCCGCTTCATTACTCGGATCGCACTGAAATAGCAGCTGCTGAGTGGCGCCTAAATCATTTTGATGCGGCATCACCTATGAATAAAAAGGATAAGAGAGACCCATCCGCTTCAAAAAAAGCAGATTACTTAGAACAGCATGAAATTTACCGCGGGTATGCTTGGTATGAAGCGACGGTTCGACTGCCTGAAGACAAAGCGGTAAAAGGTATTCTTATTCGCTCAGGCAGTGATGTTGTGTCGCTGTATGCGGGAGGAGAATACGCGGGAACGGCAGTGGCTGGGGGAGGCAGTTCTTATCTTCATTTAAGCAATGGCCTACAAGAAGGAAAGCTGCTTGCCAGAGTGGAGATATGGGGACATTCGAACTTTGACGATGCTAGGCTTCCCGGGCTTCGATTGCATGCGATGAAGGGGATTAAAGGACTGTCAGCCATTACAGAGGTTAGAGACCTTAGCCGTAACTGGAGTGTTTACCGGGCTGCGGATCGGATTTTGCGCAAGGAGCTGATCGAGTCGCCTGATAGCAGCATGTGGCCGATCGTTAACTTTGGCGGCTGGATGTCTCCTGATCATCCGGCTTTCGAATATTACCGAAAAACATTCCGTGCATCGGAAGCGGCAGACTCGTGGACGCTGCATTTCCAAGGTATTCAATCGCTTGCTCGGCTCTTTGTAAACGGAAAGGAAATAGGCGAGGTGCATCCGTTTGATCCATACTTTAATATCTCTGAGCATGTGACGGCAGGGCAATCCGTAGAGCTTACTGTATTCGTTGAGAGAGTGCTTGGTTTACCATCCGGGCAGGTTTACTTGTATGAAGGCCAAGAGGCCGACAACTTTGCAGTTTATGCGGCAGAGGAGGAAGCGCTTCGGGAGCATGCGGAAAACTTGCGGTCGCAAAGCGGAACAACCGAATTCCCCATCTCATTGGAGCCAGGAGAAACCGCATGGCTGTATGCGACTACCGTGAATTCAGAAGCAGGCAAAGGCTGGAGAGCGAAGGTTTCCGGCACTAGCCTTAAAATGACAGTGTTTCTGGAAGGAAGAATCGTTGGACGACTATGGCTGCCAAGCCAAACGAGCAGGCCTGTCATGTCAGGCGGAAGCCCGGATTCCTTTTACTTGCCGGGAGCTTGGTATGAGGGCGGAGAAGGAAGCTTAACGATACTGCTGGAAGCGGTTGATCAAGAGAAGCAAGGGCGTTTGGAAGCAATTCAATTCATATCCGTCTAGCAATGACGACAAGGGGGAAGAAGGATGGAAACGACCATAGTCGAGCGGGCTCCCCAAAGGAAGCAGAAGCGAATGAGCAGCGGCAAGCTTAGACGATTTTGGAACAACAAAACGTTATTAATCATGTGTTTGCCGGCCATCGCTTTCTTTCTTATATTTGCTTACTTGCCGATGCCCGGCTTGTATCTAGCTTTTATTAACTACAACTACTCCGATGGCATCTTCAAAAGCCCGTTTGTTGCATTTGACAACTTTCGCTTTCTCGTCATGAATGGTGATCTATGGCGGCTCTCATTTAATACGGTAGCTTACAATTTGGTATTCATCGTGCTGGGAAATGTCATGCAAATTTTTGTAGCTATTCTACTGAATGAGATTCGGCGCAAATGGTTCAAGAAGATAACGCAAACGCTTATGTTTTTACCTCACTTTATATCTGCCGTTCTAATCGGGCTTATCGCCTACAACATCTTGAGCTATGACTACGGCTTATTGAACAGCTTGCTGGAATCGTTAGGCATGGAGCCTGTCAAAACCTATTCCGATCCGAAAATATGGCCGTTTATCATCGTACTCACCTACCTATGGCAGTCCACTGGATACGGTTCGATCATTTATTTTGCAGCCATCATGGGGCTGGACAACGAAATTATCGAAGCATCCGAAATTGACGGCGCCAACGCCTTCCAACGCATCATTTACATCGTGCTTCCTTGGCTAAAGCCAACCTTCATCATCTTGATGCTGTTCTCGCTCGGCGGCATTCTTAAAGGCAACTTCGGTTTGTTTTTCAACTTAGTAGGCGCAAACAACACAGCCTTATATCCAACAACGGATATTATCGAGACTTACGTATTCCGTGCCCTGATGACAAACTTCAACTTCTCGCTTGGTAGCGCAGTAAGCTTATATCAATCCTTGTTCGGTTTTGTAGTCGTCTTAACAGCCAACTGGCTTGTGAAGAAGGCTTCGCCTGAAAACTCGTTATTTTAGGAGGTGTCACATATGGAAAATAGGGATGAATCACGCAGCATTCGGACAGACATAAGTGGCATCATCGTCAAAGGTTTTGGTTATCTTTTCATTACATGTTTTTCGATATGCTGTTTATTGCCCTTCTTGCTCGTGCTTGGCACCTCACTGACAGCAGAAGGCACGATTAAGAAGTACGGCTTCAACTTGTGGCCGCGCGATTTCAGCACCTTTGCTTACAAAATCGTGTTCGAAAACCCCGATCTCATTATTGGTTCCTACCTTGTCACGATGGGAATCACCATTGTTGGAACGGTCTTTGGTCTCTTTCTCGTGGCGATGACGGGTTATGCGCTTCAGCGCCCGGACTTCGGCTATCGAAATGGCATTTCGTTTTTCATTTATTTCACGACGCTGTTCTCCGGCGGCCTTGTGCCCTTTTACTTGCTGATGACGCAATATTTGACGCTGAAGGACAATTATCTTGCTATTCTTCTTCCGGGACTGCTCAGTCCATTTCTCATCATCATGATGAAAAGCTTTGTTCGTTCAATCCCGCATGCCATTACCGAATCAGCGAAGATCGATGGAGCAGGCGACTTTACCATTTTTCTAAAGCTAATTTTGCCAATGACTACGCCGGCGTTAGCAACCATTGGGCTGTTTATCGCCCTTGGCTACTGGAATGAGTGGTACAACTCGATGCTGTTCCTCTCGGCGGATATGAAGTACAGGCCGCTTCAGCTGTTTTTGTACAATGTCGTAACCAGCGCTGACTTTATCCGCAATTCGTCCGCTGCATCCAATGTGCAGCTTCGTGATATGCCGCTGGAATCGATGAAGATGGCTACCGCGGTGGTTGCGACCGGCCCTGTCATTTTGTTCTACCCATTCGTGCAACGGTATTTCATTAAGGGAATTACAGTAGGTGCTGTAAAAGGCTGATGTGCCGCAGGCCTGCAAGGGTCTCTTCACATAAAGGGCGAAGCCCGAATCATGAAAACAAAGGGGAGAAGTGAGATGTCGAACGTCAAGAAGATTTCCGCTCTGCTAATCGCTGTAATGATGATCATCAGCCTTGCGGCCTGTTCCGGCAGCAACGGAGATAAAAAGGAAAGCGGCAATAAAGGGAGTACGAACACAGAAAACGGCAATAAGGGGAGCACGAACACGGATGATGGCAATAAAGCAGCTGATACGTCCAAATTCGTAAAAATCAGCTATGTCGTACTTGGCGATAAGCCGAAAAACGGCCAGTTCGAGAAGGTGCTGGCTGAGGTTAATAAGCTGATGAAGGAAAAAATCAACGCCGAGCTGGAGTGGAAATGGGTCGAGTGGGCAGATTGGCAGACGAAATACAATCTGCTGCTGGCATCCGGCGAAGCGGTGGATTTGATTACGATTGGTACGGACTGGCTTGATACATGGGGCAATGCACAGCGTGGTGCGTTTATGAATTTGAATGATTTATTGCCGCAATATGCACCGCAAACCTGGAATTCAATTCCTGAAGAGGACTGGTCGGAGAGCAAATATAAAGGAAATATCGTTTTGATTCCAGAAAATGATTACACACAGTGGGTTAACCATGGCTTCTTCTATCGTGGAGATTGGGCGAAGGAAGCGGGCATAACGGATCCAATTAAAGATTGGGAAGGCATTGGCAAATACCTGCAATATATTAAAGATAACAAAGAAGGCGTTATTCCTTGGGATGCTGTTGCAGCAACAAGCACATTTGGCGGGTATGCAGCGTCCTACACGGATCAATTAGAGCTTCCAATTTCAACGGGCTATTTGCCAGTGTACACGACCAAATCATTTGAAGAGAAATATACGGTAGTGAGCCCTGTATTCGAAGACACATTCCTTAATTTCGCAACGTTAATGAAGGAATGGGCAGACAAAGGTTACTGGCGCGAGGATGTGCTGAACAACAAAAACGACAACCGCTCCGCGCTGCGCGCTGGATTGTCGGGACTGGATCAGCATCATACACAAACGTTTGGCGGGCTGCGCGTTAATATGGATAAGGATCAACCAGGTTCTGAGCTGCAAATGTTCCCATTTGCTCGTACAGGCGGCAATAACTTGACGGAGCTCTCCATCACGCACGGAGGAACATCGCTTGGAGCGCACAGCAAAAACCCTGAGCGCGCTCTAATGGCTTATGATTTAATTCGCAACGACGAGCAAATTTATCATTTGATCAACTACGGTTTGGAAGGCGTTCAATACGAAGTGAAAGACGGCAAACGCCAACAGCCAGCAGCCTACAACGAAGCAAAGGATTCCTTTTATTCGGATTTCTGGGGTGGACGTGTCGACAAATTCGAAATTCCGAGCGTAACTACTTGGGATCAGCTCGAAGAAACGTTGTATGCGGAATATGACAAAATCAAGAAACCTTACCCTTACGGCCAATTTGTATTTGATAAAACGCCGGTAGAAGCTGAATTAACGGCGATTACACAGGTTTCGGGCGAGATGGGACCTGCGATTACGTATGGTAAAGCAGGAGACCCGGCTCAAGCCGTAGAGCAATTCCGCAGCAAGCTGAAAACAGCTGGCTACGACAAGGTGCTTGCAGAATTGCAGCGCCAAATGGATGCTTACAAGAAGCTGATCGAAGGTTAACGAATAGATAGTTTGCGAAGCGCAATAGGGGTTTCCAAGCACGAAAGTGCGGAGCTCCTGTTGCGCTTTTTTCAACACCTTTAAAAGAAAAGCGTCCTTTAGGTCAATTATAATCAATTGGCGGGGTATGCTTGGTTAACCTCAGTAAAGTAGCGCTTTCATTAATAATGCTACAATGAATCTATAACCATGTAAGCTAACCCAAATCTATGATAAAGGCGGCGAAGAAATGAACTCATCAAATATTGCAGTACAGTTGTACACGTTGCGTGACTATTGCCAGAATGAAGCGGATTTGGAGCAGACGCTGCGTAAGGTAAGAGAAATCGGTTATGAAGCGGTTCAAGTATCGGGAATAGGCCCTATTGCTCCAGAAAGAGTGAAGCAATTAGCAGATGCCGAAGGGCTTCGTATTTGTGCAACGCATGTAAGTCTTGATTCTATGGTCAATGACTTTGACAATACCGTGCAAATGCATAAGCTGTGGAACTGTAAGTATGTTGGGTTAGGCTCTATTCCGGATGAATACCGCACTAGCGGGGAGGGCTATTCCACCTTTGCGAAGCAAGCGACAGAAATTGGAAGAAAGCTGCAGGAGCATGACTTGCAGTTTATTTATCATAATCATCAGTTTGAGTACCAGAAGTTTGCAGGCAGAACAGGAATGGATATTTTGCAGCAAGAAAGTGACCCGGCTGCAGTTGGATTCGAGCTCGACACCTATTGGGTACATGTTGGCGGAGTAAATCCGGTGGATGCGATTCATCAGGTTAAAGGCCGAATGGGTGTTGTTCATCTCAAAGATTTGGAAATCGTTGACTATAAGCAAGTGTTCGCTGAAATTGGCGAAGGAAACTTGAATTTCAAAGCGATTATTGAAGCATGCAGAGAGATTGGAGTAGAGTGGTATGTAGTCGAGCAGGATGTATGCAGACGTGATCCGTTTGAGAGCTTGGCTATTAGTTTTAACAATTTAAAACAATTTCTATAGGAGCAATGTTAATATAGAAGCGAGAGGATGATAGAGATGAAAATCGGCATTATTTGCGACGATTATTGGCACCCGGGCAAGCTGATCAAGGAAGGCTTGGAGCCGCTCGGCAAGCAAGGTTTTCAGCTCGATTATACCCAGCATGCATCAGAATGGTCGCGCGCGTGGATGGATCAGCAGGATGTGGTTGTGCTTGCCAAGTCGAACCAAGTGTCGGCAACAGATACAACGCCTTGGCTCACTGAGGAGATTCAGCTGCAATTCCAGAGCTATGTCGAGCAAGGAAAAGGATTGCTGGTACTGCATGCAGGAACGGTGGGCTATCGTGATGAGTCTGTTTTCTTTGAGCTTGTAGGCGGGGTATTCCAGCATCATCCGGCCGCTTGTTCCGTTACGATCGTTCATAAGGACGAAACGCCATGGGACAAGGCGCATGCACAGGACTTTACA
Organism: Paenibacillus sp. 01L418; assembly: GCF_056400045.1. Classification (NCBI taxonomy): domain Bacteria; kingdom Bacillati; phylum Bacillota; class Bacilli; order Caryophanales; family Paenibacillaceae; genus Paenibacillus; species Paenibacillus sp. 01L418. The sequence continues at coordinate 2,236 of NZ_JBFTSN010000156.1, read as the reverse complement.
GTACATGACGAGCATTATTTTATGGAGGTTATCGACGATCGCATTCAAGTGTTGATGACTTCGGAGTCAGAGCACGGCACGCAGCCAGCAGGCTGGATAAGGGAGCAAGGTAAAGGTAGAGTTTGCGTGCTTACACCAGGGCATCTCTTATCCGTGCTGCAGATGGAAGAGTATCAAGCAACGATAAAACAGGCTTTGAAATGGTGCGGTGGAAGCGACCGATAATAGGGAGCTATCAACAAATGTACATTTTTTATTCAGAGGAGTGAATAAGGATATGTCGGTACAAACAATGAAATGGGGCATCTTGGGTCCGGGCTGGATTTCCTCAAAGTTTGTTAAAGATTTAGCATTTGCAGAGGGCGCAGAGCTAGTCGCTGTTGGTGGGAGAAGCCTAGAGAAGGCGGAGCGTTTTGCCAAAGAGTATAATATCCCACGCGCTTATGGCAGCATTGAAGAGCTGACGCAAGATTCCGAGATCGATATTGTTTATGTGGGCACGCTGCATCCCATCCATAAAGAAAATGTGCTCGCCCTATTGCGTGCTGGCAAAGCTGTCATTTGCGAGAAGCCATTCACAATGAATGCAGCGGAAGCGAGAGAAATCATAACATTAGCCAGAGAGAAACGAGTATTTCTTATGGAAGCGATGTGGACACGGTTTTTACCGCCAATCCTTAAGGTTATGGAATGGATTGCGGATGGTAAAATCGGAGAAGTGCGAATGCTTAAAGCTGACTTTGGCTTTGATATCGGCTGGGCGCCGGAAAGCCGTTTGCTTGATCCTGCGCTTGGCGGAGGTGCGCTGCTGGATGCTGGTATTTATCCCGTTTCCTTCGCATCATTAATTTTCGGCGGGGCGCCATCCAAAATTCTGAGCAGTGCTCGTCTTGGCGAGACGGGAGTAGACGAGCAGTTTTCATTGTTGTTTGAATATGAAGGTGGACGTACTGCATCGCTGAATGGAGCGGTACAGCTGGAAATGGTTAATGATGCTTATATTTATGGAACGAAGGGGCATATTCATGTGCCAAACTTCTTGTTCGGTAAATCAGCATATTTGCACCCGAAACAGGGTGCTGCAGAGTCGATCAAGGACGACCGTGAAGCAGAGGGTTATTCATTTGAAGCTGAGGAAGCGATGAATGCGCTCCGTGAGGGAAGGCTCGAAAGTTCAATCATTCCGCTGGATGAGACGCTAGCAATTATGGAGACGCTGGATACGATCAGGAAGCAGTGGGGTCTTCGTTATCCTGCTGATGAATAATTGTAAAAAAAGGAGTAGGCTGCGTATGCGCCTACTCCTTTTTTTATCAGTATCGATGCCTCTAAGCAGAAGCTTTCTAAATCGCTTATGCTTTTACCGCTTGAAGCCATGCTTCAGCAATGAGTGCGGCACCAGCAGGAGACGGGTGAACACCGTCGGGAGCCCAATAAGCCGGTCCTGTCTGCGTTGCAGCCTGTGCGAACAAACCATCAAGCGGAACATAAATGGCTTTAAATTCTCCAGCGAGCTCGCGGACAGCTTGAATTTTTGGATCAAGATCTTCACGCCATTGCTTCTGGCTATCATTTACTGGAAGCACGAAAGGTTCGACTAGAACAAGCTTAGCGTTCAACTGCTCCTTTGCTCTGCTCAGCAAGCGGCGGTAAGTGGTATAGTATTCCTCCGTGCTAAGTGGATCGTTATTGTCATAGCGGCGCCAAGTATCATTAATGCCCACATAAACAGACAACAGGCTTGGTTTCAAATCAAGGCAATCCACTTCCCATCTCCGCTCCAAATCAATGACACGGTCACCCGATATCCCGCGGTTCAGAAACGTAGCTTGTTTCTCAGGATATTTACTCGTAAACAAAGACGTTACAAGATTTGCATAACCCGATCCTAGATTTGCCCAGTCATTTCGGTTGCGGCCAGCATCCGTGATGCTGTCGCCTTGAAATAGAACAATTGCGTTTTGATCGATTAATGTCATTTTTTAGACCTCCAATGAGTTCAAATACTAGTCTTCATAAGATAAAACATGTCTTGAAGCGGGATAGCTGTGAGCGCTTTCTATTTGTCAGCAAATTCATAATACAAAGGATTCCATTCTCTGGTCAATAAGCAGCTGTTTTTTTCTTCCATAAAATAAGAAACAATTATAACTGAAGTTTCTATTTAACTTTTCTGTTATTTCCTATTTAATAGTATAGAGAAGGATAAATAGATTGGGGCAGCATTTGTTAATGG
>NZ_JBFTSN010000155.1:0-13277 GCF_056400045.1 Paenibacillus sp. 01L418 | reverse complement strand
GTCTGGCAAGCTGAATGAAGCGTCGGATAAGACGTCTGATCTAAAGCTGACCGATACGATGGTGGATATGTTCTCCGATCCAGTGAAGCTGGATGTAGARAAAGTAACGAAGGTAGATAACTACGGTACGGGTCTTGCGCCGTATTTCCTATCGCTTGGATTATATGTCGGAGCTATGCTATTAACGATTGTATATTCGGTTCGTGAACCGGCTGTTCGTCCAGTTAACGGCTGGAGCTGGTTTTTGAGTAAAGCACTCACTTTAGCGCTAATCGGTACTATTCAGGCATTGATTGCGGATGCTGCTCTTATTTATGTGCTGAAGCTGGAAGTGCAAAGCATGGGCTTGTTCGTCATGTACTCCATACTAACCAGCATTACGTTTATGATGATTATTCAATTCCTAGTTGCTTCAATGGGCAATCCGGGACGATTTATCGCAGTTATTTTGCTTATTTTCCAATTAACGAGCTCTGCGGGCACATTCCCTATCGAGCTTGTACCTGGATGGTTGCAAAAAGTATCGCCGTTCCTGCCAATGACTTACTCGGTCAAAGGCTTTAGAGATATTATCTCAAGCGGAGATTTCAGCTCGATGGCTGGATATGTTGCAATTATGGCGGGCATTGCTATTCTGTTCGCAGTGCTTTCTTATCTGTACTTTACTTTGTCCCATCGGAAAACGAAGGACGATCAGTTGGAACCAGCAGTTCCGGCATCTGTTTAATTTAAAAAAAGGGCTGGTCTCGGATAATCCGTGACACAGCGCAATATGCAAAGACGCTCTCAAACACGATGAAAAGTGGATGAGAGCGTCTTTTTTTGTATACAAATGTAGCGCAAGGAAGTGAGGTGAGCCGGACTAACTCCGCACAGTCATATACAAAAACGGCTGACCATTTTGGAAGGGATCATTTAAGATGATCTCTTCTCATTCGGTCAGCCGTTAATTATCTGCTATTCGTGAATTTCAGTGAGCAATTGACCAAGCGTCTCGAGCGCTTGCTCTTCCTGTTCGCCGTCAATTTCCAAAGTCACTTCTTCATTCATCGCGATACCAAGTGTCAGCATGCTAAGCGAGCTTTTGCCGTTTACTTTTTTGCCTTTGGCAATGACGCTGATTTTACAAGGAAAGGTGTTTGCTGTTTGGACGAAGGTTTTAGTTGGGCGTACATGAAAGCCCGTCGGATTGATGATAGTGTAAGTTTTGCTAATCATGATGAATCACTCCGTTTCTTGTGCGTTCTACGAATTGTGTAATTTCCTGAGTGCTCCGCATAGTCAGTGCTTGATTGGCATGAACCGACCATTCGGACTGGTCGAGCTGTCCGATCAGCTCTCTTGCTTGCAGAATCGAACCTGCGCTCATGCTGAATTCATGCAGGCCAAGGCCAAGCAGCAAAGGGATTGCTGTCTGATCGCCTGCCATCTCGCCGCACATGCCCACCCATTTGCCTTCTTTCTCTGCCGCTTGAATAACGAAGCTGATGAGGCGAAGCAAGGATRGATGCCATGGCTGGTACAGGTACGATACCGTTTCGTTCATACGGTCTGCCGCCATTGTATATTGAATCAAATCATTAGTGCCGATGCTGAAGAAATCAACTTCAGGAGCGAAAAGATCGGCAGCAACTGCCGCGGCTGGAATTTCGACCATCATGCCTATTTCGATATGCTCGGCAAGCTGCACGCCTTCGGCGATGAGCTTCTGCTTTTCTTCCTCAAGCAGCTTCTTTGCCTCGAGGAGCTCCTCTAATACGGCAATCATCGGGAACATGATTTTCAAATTGCCGTAGCGGCTGGCGCGGAGAAGTGCCCGCAGCTGTGTACGGAACAAGTCCTGTCTATCGAGACATAGGCGCAGCGCGCGCTGTCCTAAGAATGGGTTGCTTTCCTTTGGCAGCTCCATGTAGGGGAGCTCCTTGTCTCCGCCTATATCAAGTGTCCTGATGACGACTGGCTTAGGGTTCATTTTCTCAAGCGCATATTTATAGCTGGTGAACTGCTCCTCCTCCGTTGGGAGGGAGCTGCGCCCCATATATAGAAATTCGGTACGAAAAAGCCCAATTCCTTCGGCGCCGTTGTCGATTGCCCGCTGAATATCTTCCAAGCTGCCGATGTTGGCTGCCAGCTCTACTTGCTTGCTATCCTTGGATAAAGTGAGCTTATCCTTCAGCTTGCTTAATTCCGCTCTGCGCAGATCATCCTTTTGTTTCTTTTCTTGATAGGCTGCAAGCTCTTCTTCCGTAGGCTCAATTAGGACAATGCCTTCAGCCGCATCAACGATAATGACGGCTTGCTCTTTCATATCGTGAACCGCTTGGCCGATCCCTACGATTGCTGGTATTTCCAATGATCGCGCCATAATGGCAGAATGCGAGGTGCGGCTGCCTATCTCTGTGACAAAACCGCGTACGAAGTTCAAATTAAGCTGAGCAGTATCTGAAGGCGTCAGATCGCGCGCAACGATAATACACTCCTCCGACAGATTGGCTAGGTCAGTATGCGGAACGCCGCGCAAATGACTCATGATGCGTCCGGATACGTCCTCAATATCAACGGCGCGTCCTCTTAGCAGTTCATCAGCCATCGATTGCAGAAGGTCGATAAAATGTTTAGATATCTCATGGAGCGCAAATTGAGCATCTATGGATTCTTCGGCTATTTTTTGCTCAATCGCTTCAATGAAATCAGGATCTTCCAAAATCATCAGATGACCTTCGAATATTTCGGCTTTGTCTGCTCCGAGGCGCTCCTCTGTTTTTGTGCGAATCGCTTCAACCTCTTCACGGGTGCTTGCAACAGCACGGCGGAACGTTTCTATTTCCTGCGCACTGTCTTGCACAAATTGCTCAGTCGGTATGAAACGCTCGGATGCGAGATGGAAGACCGGGGCAATGGCGATACCCGGTGATGCTGCTATCCCTTTAAGTGTTAATGTCATTAACTTCAGACTCCTTTCGCCGCAGATTGGAGGGATTGCTCCAGCTTGCGGTATTGCTCTGCCGCTTGTATATGAAGCGGATGCTGCTCATCTAAACCTGTATATTTTGTTATCGTAGAATGAAGGCCTAGTTCCTTAATGGAAGCTTGCAGCTCGGCAGCTTCGGGATCATCTACAGCATTAAAATGTAAAGCCGCTGCCATAGCCGTGGTCAAATGAATGGCAGGCATGCCAAATTTATAAGCTAATGAGGCCGGTCTAACTAGACGGTCATTCGGAGAAATTTTGCGAATAGGCGAGCGGCCGATTCGAACTACCTCGTCTACCAAGTAAGGATTAACAAAGCGCTCCAAAATTTGCTCAACATAAAGCGCATGCTCTTTCTCATCGAATTGATACGTTTGGATAAGCGCAGCTCCTGATTCCTGCAATGCGCCTCGTACCTCTGCCAATATCTCTTTGTTGTTCATCGCTTCTTGAATCGTCTCGCAGCCTTTAAGAAAACCGTGATACGCTGCAACGCAATGCCCTGTATTAACAGTGAACAGCTTGCGCTCGATATACGGCTCCAGTTGATCGACGTAGTGTACTCCGTCAATTTCCTTAAGCGAATTAAGCAATGGGGAACGCTCTACAGTCCACTCATAGAAAGGCTCGACCATAACTTCAAGTGGGTCTTCATTTTGCTGCAGCGGAACGATACGGTCAACGGCGGCGTCAGGGAAAACGATATGCTGATCGGCCTTCGCCTGTACATCCTCAGATAGATGGCCATATACGAATTGCTTCAAAATCGTGCTGCCGCCAAGGGCATTCTCGCACGCAATAACCGGAAGAGCGGCTTTGCCGCTCTCGATTCTAAGCTCAATTCCTTTAGCAACCGCAGCGGCAATGTGCTTCAGTACCGATACGCCAACAGCGGTTGTAACGATATCCGCTTCTGCGATAGTCTTAGCGACTAAATCTATATTTTTACCGTCAATAGCAGTTATATGGTCAACTAGATACGTGTCGCCTTGCTCGTTTGCAATCTTAACCGCATATTGCCCTTTTTCCTGCAGCTGCGAGACAAGCGTATCATTTACATCAACAAAACATACCTCGTAGCCCGCGTTATGCAGCAGCAAACCGATAAAACCTCTGCCTATGTTGCCTGCGCCGAAGTGAACGGCCTTCATGATTCCATCCCCGATTCAAAGATTGAAATCAATTCTTGCTCCGATGAAGCGTTCAAGATGCGCTGCATATCTTCTTCCTCAGACACGAGCACAGCAACATTGGTCAAAATATCAAGGTGATCGTCGCCGACAGCCGCTAGGCCGATAATTAATTGAGCAGGCTCTTCGCCGCCGAAGTCTACGCCAGCCGGTACGGTAATAATGGCCATGCCTGTGGATTTAATAAGTGCTTTCGATTCATTCGTGCCATGAGGCATAGCAAGCCCTCCGCCGATATAAGTGGATAGAGACTCCTCGCGCTCAATCATTTTGTCGATATACGAGTGCGGAGCATGCCCTGCGTCAACAAGCATTTGTCCAACCATGCGGATCGCTTCGTATTTGTCCTTAAGGTTAACGTTTAATTTTACTTTCTCTGTAGATAGAATGGTCATGATTATTCTCTCCAATCCAATTTGGTTTTTATATATTGTTCCAGCTTCTTTGAGATAAACAACTTAATGCTTGCCGCATCATCATGCGCTAATAAAGTTAGCAGATTCGGCAGCAGCAGCATTGCGCTAACTTCACTTAGCAGCTCAAGGCTATAGGAATCAAGCTTGAGAGGGCCGAGCATCATCAACAGGTGCTTGGCCTGCGCATCTTCATCCTCGCCTAGCTGCAAAGTTCGATCATATCGATATAAAGCAAGCAGTGGCTCTTTAATCCACTCGCTGCGTGTATGAAGCAGGGCAAGCTCGGTATCTGGTATGACGAGACTTCCTTGCAGCTCTCTTGCGAGCAGCTGATCGGCTATTTTTTCGCGATTTGCATCGATATACGGCTTTCCGATTAAGGAAAGCATACTCGGCAGCTGGTGGTCCAATCGATCTTGATCTGGCAACAGCGTTAAATCATGCACATGGAAGCCGTCAAGCAGCTGAAGAACGATGCCGGAATACAGCTGAAGCTGAAGCAAACGATCCAGAGGTGACTGGCCTGCCGTGTCTTCGGTTGCTGATAGGGAGGGAGCGGCCTTCTTCAAGGTGGTGCCCTCTATATAGCTGCGAAGCTTATTTGTTTCTTCCGGCGTGAGCAGAGGACTCAGCTTAATATAGCGGTCGGGCTCTAACGGCAAATCAACTGTTGAAATGATCAAATCATAGCGGCTCGGCGGAAGCCTTGTCGCTTCATACCATGAATAATGACCGATCAAGTCGATTTGCGGCAGTACATTAGCAATTTTGACAGCTAAAAGCTTGGATGAACCGATGCCGCTCGTGCAAACGAGAACAGCTCTTATTTTTCTTGGAAAAGGCTTTAACCGCTCAAGGGAAGCTCCAAAATGCATAACGATATAACCGATCTCCTCGTCAGGCACTTGTAGAAGCGGATAAACCTGTTGTACAGCGCTTTGAACAATGGAAAACAATATAGCGTAATCTTTTTTGATCGGCACTAACATCGGATTGCGGATGGCGATGCCGTCCTTAATGCGTTGAAAGGCTGGTTTTATATGCTGAATAAGTCCTTCCTCCAGCGATCGATCCTCCATGAGCGACATGTTTAGCTGATCCTCGACATAACGGATGAGCAGCCTGACACCTTCAATGGTCGGCATATCTTCATGATGAATCAACAGGCCGTTATCTAGAAAAGCTTCGCTATTCAGCAGTTGTGAAAGATATGTTTTTTCTTCTATTGGGAGCTGTAGATTGAGCGCAACCAGCAAGCTTCGCAGCAAGGGAATGATTTCATCAGAATGACGATATTCGCTTGCTGAGACAAAGCAGTTGTTCTCTATTCGGGTTAATGCAACCGACAGCTTAATAAGCAATCTTGTATAGTTAGATTCGGACAACGTATGTGGCCATTCGTCATTTAGTTCCCATAGCGCATGCTCGAGCCGCTTAAAGTTTTCTTTGCCGATCATGTCGAGCAGCTGTGCTGTGATCGGATTTGAGACTGTAAGGTTCTTGAATTGACCGAATAAATCGGAATCGTCAAGATGATTTATGGCAAGCAAGCTAATCGAATGACGCTTATCTTCTTCAGATCCAATAATTTCAACGCCATACCCTCTTCTGCGAACAAGGGTCATCCCATGTTTATTGATCAGTTCCTCCAGCTCATCGAGATCATGGCTGATGGTCGGCATCGTTACACGCAGCTCATGGGCGAGTGCAAACAGCTTTATCGGCTCGTCATGCTCAAGCAGCCTGCAGAGAATAACGATTTTTCGTTCTTCAGCCGAATATTCAAAGTAATCAGATGGCTCAAACGATTGTTTGAATCGCTCAAGAGTATCCGAGTCTGCTTCTACTTGAATACCAAGCCCTGCTATTTTGTGAAGTGCAATGCCGTTTGCGGCAAGTAACGATTCGATATCGACAAGCTCGCGATGGATCGTCCTTGTGCTCGTACCGACAATGGACGCGATATCGGCTGCGGTAATTTCTTGCTTTTGACTCAGCAGCAGTTCGATAATTCGACGTTGCCTAGTTGAGGCTTTGATAGGCTATCCTCCTTAGCAGAAGAATGGACTTAACGCCGACAGTAAACTGTCAGCGTTAAGTATGAAGTCATGAACTTAGTCTTTGTACGAGCAAGTCATACTCTGGACTTTTAAGGAAATTATCAATGGAAATATGCTCTGCATTTGGCGCCTTTAGGCGTGCGCGGTCAGTCAATGTTTTATGGGTGATAACGATGTCGGCATCGCCTGGAATATCGTTGATCGCCGTGTTGATAACGGTAATCGGCAGCTCAGCTGCATTTATTTTTTTGCGCAATATGGAAGCGCCCATCGCGCTTGAGCCCATACCCGCATCGCAGGAAAATACAATTTTGTTCACTTGCTCTTTCGTTAGCTGTACTTGTTCTGCGGCAGGTGAAGCAGCATTTCCTTTGGATTCAGCTTTCATTTGCTGAACTTTTTGTGCAGCGAGCTCAAGCTCGTTGTCGTTATCTCCTGCCTGCTTACTTGTTTTAAGAAGAACAGCAGAGACAAGGAATGAAACGATTGTTGCGACGACTACGCCGCTTAGCATTGCTAGTAGTCCGCCTTTTGGCGTCATGGTGATATAGGCGATAATGCTGCCCGGTGATGGCGCGGCGACAAGACCAGCTCCGAAGATGGAGAAGGTGAATGTACCAGCAACACCCCCAGCAATAGCTGCAATAATCAAACGCGGATTCATTAGAATGTACGGGAAGTAAATCTCGTGAATACCGCCGAAGAAATGAATAACAACAGCGCCTGGTGCCGATTGCTTAACCATTCCTTTTCCGAATACCCAATAAGCAAGCAGAATGCCAAGACCAGGTCCTGGGTTGGATTCCAGCATGTAAATGATGGATTTGCCGGCTTGTGATGCTTGATCCAGCGCGAGCGGACCTAGTATGCCGTGGTTAATCGCGTTGTTGAGAAACAGTACTTTAGCTGGCTCGATCAAAATGTTCGCAAGCGGCAGGAAACCTGTGTTGATCAGCCACTCCACACCTGAAGCAAGTACTTTGCTTAATGCGGCTACGACCGGCCCGATGCCTTTGAAGGCAATCAGTGCAAGGCCGCCGCCAATAATGCCGGACGAGAAATTGTTGATGAGCATTTCAAAGCCCGAAGGAATCTTTCCTTCAATAGATTGATCGAATTTCTTCAGCACCCATGCGGCTAGCGGGCCAACGATCATGGCTCCGAGGAACATGGGAATGTCCGCCCCAGCAATAACGCCGAGTGTGACGATTGCGCCGACTACGCCTCCGCGTACGCCGTGAATCATTTGACCACCGGTATAGCCGATGAGTATAGGGAGCAAGTAGGTAATCATCGGTCCAACAAGTGTTGCTAGGCTTTCGTTCGGAAACCAGCCTGTTGGAATAAATAGTGCCGTAATGAGTCCCCATGCAATAAAAGCGCCAATATTCGGCATGACCATGCCGCTTAGAAAACGACCAAATCGTTGTACGGAAACTTTAACTCCGCCGGATACCGGTTGCTCGGATGTCAGTTTACTCATGCTTAAACCTCCAATTTATAATAATGTTCACTAACTGAACCTGAATTAATCGTAATGTATAGCGCTTTCATATTCAATGAATTGAAAAACAGGTTGCGTCATGAGCATTGTTGACATCATTTTTCCTTTTAGTATTGCTGATTTTCGGGGATGCTGTATAATCACTATTGTTTCTTCTAAAACTGCAAAGGGGAATGCGATATGCAAGACCAAACGATTATTCGTTTTGAACATGTGACAAAACAATATGCTCATAATGCTGCTGCTGTCCTCAAAGACGTCAGCTTTACAATAGAGCGAGGCAAATTTTATACGCTGCTTGGTCCGTCTGGCTGCGGCAAGACGACGGTGCTCCGGCTAATAGCTGGCTTCACTGAACCCTCAGAGGGTCAAATCTATTTCCATAATAAAGTGATAAACCGGGTTCCAGCGAATGAACGCCAAGTGAATACGGTTTTCCAGGATTACGCTCTTTTTCCTCATCTCAATGTGTTCGAGAATGTTGCCTTTGGCCTGCGAATCAAGAAGATGAAAAATGCGGATGTGACGAATARAGTGAAGGATGCTCTTCGTTTCGTCAACTTGGACGGTTACGAATCACGGGAGATTTCGGAGATGTCCGGCGGTCAGCGGCAGCGCGTTGCCATTGCGCGGGCGATCGTGAACGAACCGGAAATTATTTTGCTGGACGAGCCGTTATCCGCACTTGATCTTAAGCTTCGCACGGAAATGCAGTACGAGCTGCGCGAGCTGCAGCGCCGACTTGGCATCACATTTATATTTGTTACGCATGACCAAGAGGAAGCGCTGGCGATGTCTGACGAAATTTTCGTTATTAATGAAGGAAAAATTCAACAAAGTGGAACGCCAACAGATATTTACGATGAGCCGATCAATCGCTTTGTTGCGGATTTTATTGGTGAATCCAATATTGTACCCGGCCGAATGGCACGTGACTTCGAGGTGGAGTTCGCTGGTCGTTCATTTGAATGCGTCGATCAAGGGCTCACGCCAAATGAGGCTGTTGATATTGTAATCAGGCCAGAGGATTTGGAAATAACTTCTTCAGAGAACGGTAAGCTGCAAGTACGTGTAGATTCACAATTGTTCCGCGGCGTACATTACGAGATTTGCTGTTACGATGAATCAGGCAATGAGTGGCTTGTCCATTCCACTCGCAAAGCTACAGTAGGGGAGCAGATCGGATTAACCTTTGACCCAGAAGCCATCCATGTTATGAGACTAGGTGAAACGGAAGAAGAATTCGATAAGCGTCTTGAAGCATACAGCGAGGCCGCAGATGTCGAATAAATCACGTAGTTTTTATCTCATACCGTATATGGCTTGGATTGTGTTATTTGTTATAGCGCCGATCGTGTTAATTGCCTATTACTCCTTCTTTGATGTAGAGGGCAACTTCACGCTGGACAATTATGTGAAGTTCTTTACGCCGGTTTATATGAAAATGACGCTTAGCTCCTTCTGGTATGCGTTTCTGATAACCGCAATATCATTGCTTGTCGCGTATCCGGCTGCTTATTTATTGACAAAAACTAAGCATAAACAGCTCTGGCTGCTGCTTATTATACTGCCTAGCTGGATCAATTTGCTGCTAAAGGCTTATGCGTTTATTGGCTTGTTCGGTACATACGGCTTTGCGAATTCCGTACTGGAAGCGATCGGCATTCCGAAACAGCAAATTTTGTTTACGGACTTTAGCTTTATTTTCGTATCGGTTTATATCTTTATTCCTTTTATGATTTTGCCGATCTTCAACGCGCTGGAGGAAATGAATCCGACGCTTGTGTATGCGGCGCGTGATCTTGGCGCATCCGCGTGGACGACGTTCCGGCGTGTTATTTTTCCGCTAACGATCAGTGGTGTGAAATCCGGCTGTATGGCTGTATTTATACCTGCATTATCTCTGTTCATGATTACGAGGCTGATTGCCGGCAATCGGGTTATTACGCTAGGTACAGCAATCGAGCAGCATTTTCTCGTGACGCAGGACTGGGGTATGGGTTCGACGATTGCTGTGTTCTTGATTCTAGCAATGGCGGCGATGATGCTGTTAACTGGCAATCGAAAGCGGGGTGCGGCAGATGCGCGGAAAAAATAAATGGTCGAACATCTATCTTGTACTCGTGTTTGCAGTACTCTATGCGCCTATTTTTTATTTAATGTTTTATTCGTTCAATAGCGGCGGCTCGATGCGTAATTTCGAGAGCTTCACGCTTGATTATTACAAAGAGGTTTTTGCGGATACGCGTTTGCTCATCATTGTCCTGAACACGTTCGTTATTGCGCTGCTGTCCGCTGCAATTTCGACGATTCTTGGTGTTATTGGTGCGATAGCTATTCATCACATTCGCAGCAATCGACCGAAACAATCGCTTTTGACGCTCAACAATGTATTGATCGTAAGTCCCGATGTTATTATCGGTGCGTCCTTTCTTATCCTATTTACGATGATTGGCATCAAGCTGGGCTTTGTGTCCGTCTTGCTGTCGCATATTGCGTTCAGTGTTCCGATTGTCGTTATTATGGTGCTGCCGAAGCTGCAGGAAATGAGCTCAACGTTGATTGATGCGGCGCATGATCTTGGTGCCAGCTCGTGGCAGGTGCTGACGCGCGTCGTGCTTCCATTCATTAGGCCGGGCATATTCGCAGGGTTCTTTATGGCGCTGACGTATTCGCTAGATGACTTTGCGGTAACATTTTTTGTAACCGGCAACGGCTTCTCTACGCTGTCTGTTGAGATCTACTCGCGGGCGCGCCAAGGTGTGTCGCTATCGATCAATGCGTTGTCGACACTTATTTTCTTATTTACGATCATTCTGGTCGTTGGTTATTACTTCATTAATCAACGAAATATGAAGCCGTCAAGCAAGGAGGGACACTAATGACACAGCTGGTGCGTATGTTCGTAATCGTGTTTGTTGTTTCATTTGGCCTCATCTACCTGACTTCGTATTTGAATGATAGTGAAGGCTACAGCGGAAGCAATACACTGACAATTTACAACTGGGGCGATTATGTTGATCCCGAGCTGCTTGACCGCTTTGAGGAAGAGACGGGCATTAAGGTCATTTACCAAACCTTCGATTCGAATGAAGCGATGATGACCAAAATTGGACAAGGCGGTACGACGTTTGATGTTAGCATTCCTTCTGAGTATGCGATTAGCAAGATGAAAGAGGATGGTTTGCTCTTAAAGCTCGATCACTCGAAACTCCCGAATTTAAAATATATCGATCCACGTTTCATGAATTTATCATTTGATCAAGACAACGCTTATTCCATTCCTTATTTTTGGGGGACTGTCGGAATTGTGTTCAATCCAGAGCTAGTCGGGGATCTGACCTTCTCCAGTTGGAATGATCTATGGGATAAAAGCTTGCGCAACCAGATCCTGCTGCTGGACGGTGCTCGCGAGGTTATGGGCATGGGGCTTAACTCTTTGGGTTATTCGCTAAATGATACGGAAGAGGCTCATTTGCAGGAGGCGAAAGCGAAGCTGCTCCAGATGACGCCTAACGTGAAGGCGATTGTCGGTGACGAAATCAAGATGCTGCTTGCAAACGAAGAAGCGGCAGTCGGTCTTGTTTGGTCGGGTGATGCATCGGAAATTATGGATGAGAACGATAAGCTTGATTATATCGTGCCAGAGGAAGGCTCGAATCTATGGTTCGATAATATGGTTATTCCGAAGACGGYCAAAAATATCGAAGGCGCGCATCAGTTTATCAACTTCATGCTCGACCCTGAAGTGGCTGCTCAGAACGCGGAATATGTCGGTTACTCGACTCCGAATGAGGCGGCGCTGGCGCTGCTGCCTGAGGAGATTGCGACCGATGAGCGTTTTTACCCAGATGAAGAGCTGACCGAAAGGCTTGAGGTTTACGACAACCTCGGCAAAAGAATGCTGGCCCACTATAACGAGTTGTTCCTTGAGTTTAAAATGCATAAGAAATAAACAAAAGAGATAGCATTTTTCTAATGATTCCCATGCTATGCTGGATGAGATATTTCCAGATGAGGCGGCAAATGTGAATAGATGGGGCGGAGAGCATGAATAGCAGATGGATGAATTACGGCGGTCTTATACTAATCGCTGTTGTGTGGGGAGCGAACTTCGGCATATCGCGGTTAGCTATGGAGTCGTTTAATCCCATCGTTTTCTCGTTTTTGAGATTTGGATTGGCTATTCCGTTTTTCTTTCTCATTCTTAAGCTAAGAGAGGGCAGCGTGGGCATTCCATGGCGAATCGTGCCGAAGCTTGCTGTCATTGGGTTGGTTGGCATTACACTGCTCGAAATTACGGTGATGTACTCGATTAAATATACGACCTTAGCCAACGCGTCGCTGCTGAACGTAGCGCCGTGGCCGATCTTCGCTGCATTGTTTGCCCCTTTATTCATGCGCGAAACCATCACGAAGAGGCTCATTGTTGGCGGAGCGATATCCATTGTTGGAGTATGCTTCGTCATACTGGGCGGCGGTGAAAGCTTCAGTCTCTCATCTGATAATATGATCGGCAACTTGATGGCGCTTGGAGTCAGTATTGTCGGTCCGTTATTTAATCTAAGCTCCATGTCGCTTATGAAGCAATACTCTGCTCTGCGTGTCAGCACGTGGACGATAGCTTTTGGGTCGTTGTTTATGCTGCCGCTCACCTTTGGGGCTTGGGGGCAAACCGATTGGTCGGCTCTACAGGCGGGGCATTATTTATCCATTGGCTATAATGTATTGATTTGCACCGTTGTCGCTTTTGTCGTTTGGAATGCATGTATGTTCAAGGTTGGCGCAACGCGTTCTAACTTTTTCCGTTATGCGGTTCCGGCGGCGGCTGTTGTAGCTGGGTATGTGATGTTCGATGAGAAGATCGCGCTGCTGCAAATGTGTGGCGCAGGCTGCATGGCCGCAGGACTGATATGGATCAGCATCGAGAGCAAATCGCGAAGCAAATCGTCCGTGAAGACAGTGGAGTCGAATGGTTAATTCTTGTGATTCATAATTGTGGTTGATAGTTTATGAGATCGAATTCTAATTGTATAAAAATGTATCATGTGAGGGTTTCGTACTAAGTTGGACTAACTTAGTACGAAACTCTTTTATTTTTTACATAAAAAGGATTATTAAAGAACAGTGTGTGTT
>NZ_JBFTSN010000154.1:0-13313 GCF_056400045.1 Paenibacillus sp. 01L418 | reverse complement strand
ATCTATTTCCTGTTTCATCACAACTACCCTCAACCCTCCGATTTTTTATTGGTATTCCTTTAATGTGTAGAGTTTCCCAAGCTATAAAGTGTAATAATTACGATATAACATTGTTTTAAATGTAATGATTACGATTATCACTCACAGGATTGATTATAGCATGATGTTGAACCGTGTCAATATTGATTTTGGTTTTTTTTGGTTTTTCAATACTATTTGACCCTACTAAACAGCGGTTGCGCGGAATTTTATGTTTTTCAAAAAGAAAAAGCCACCTAAAAAGGCGGCTTACAATCCAAAAGAGTGCAAAAGAATATTTTCCATTCCCCGCTCCCAGCTTTAAATCCAATAACAAAGGAACAATTCCCTCCCATTAACCTTTTTCTTCTGTCCTCGATTGGATGAAAGTGCTCTGATTAACGGGAGCTCCTCCCTTGTTGATGCTCTTAAAATTCTCTACTGACTTACTATTGTAAATTGTTTTTTATCCAGCTAAGCAGTGATTCTTCCTTAGGGGCCCAGCCAAGTAAATTTCTTGCGTGAGCCGCACGTACACGGCTGTTTGAAGCGATGGCAAAACGCGCCCAATCCCCAATCTCTGCAATCGACTCGTCTGCGGACCAGCTTATCGTCTTGCCGCCAAAGCCTAGCGCCTCACTGACCGATTTGGCGATGTCCCCGTACGATTCCTCCCCATTTTCGGCAAAGAAATACGATGCGGAAGGTGCTTTTTCAAGTGCCAACACATACAGCTGAACCAAATCCTTGATGTGTACATTGGACCAGCGGTTTACGCCTTTACCAACGTGAACGCCACCTTTCAGCTCACGCGACTTGCGAATAATTTGAGGCAATTGATCGCTTTCCACAGGCAATGCTAATGCATCACCATAGATCATAGACGGGACAATCACGATGCCTCTCACCCAATCCTCAATTCCAGCCCTGCGCACGAGGTTGTTGATCGCTACGCGATTTTCCCTAATATCCATAGGCACAAACGGCGTTTCCTCGTCAAAAATATGTTCGCTCGCTGTATCGCCGCGGGCATCATCCCCAACCACACTCGAACCCGAAGTATGCAGAAATGGTTTCCCGCTTCCGCGCAGCGCAGCAATAAAAGTCTCAACTGCCACTAAATGATCAGAATCGGCCGTATGAATAACTGCGTCGCTGAGTTTGGCATACTTCGTTAGAGTATCTGTATCATCCAACGTTCCAAGTATAGGCTCTATACCGATTTCCCTTAATGCTTCCACCTTATCGGGATTACGAACCAGACCGTAGACGGTATGCCCCGCATCAAGCAAAGCTTTGGCCACCCATCCACCAATATAGCCTGAAGCTCCTGTAACAAACACTTTCATAACTATCCCTCCTCAATCATGTTGTATAACTTAAATTAAGATAACTTTTCAATAACGGCTTTCGTTACAGCAAGCGTAGATTGCGGGTTTTGACCAGTAATGAGGTTGCCGTCCACCTCGTAATGAGTAGACCAGTTCGGCGCTGCCACGAATATTGCTCCTAGATCACGAAGCTTGCTCTCCAGCAAGAAAGGCAGATGCTTGTCCAGCGTCGTTTGGGCTTCCTCCCGATCTGTAAATGCATTGACTCTTTTACCCGCTACAAGCGGTTGTCCATTTGTCAAAGTTACACCAACCAGCCCCGCAGGACCGTGACATACAGCAGCTACAATTTTATCTTGTTCATAAAAATCACGCAGCAGCCTCTTCAGGTTTTCGTCATGCGGTAGGTCGTACATCGTTCCATGACCGCCAGGCAAAAATATAGCGTCGAACCCTTCAGCAGATACTTCATCCAGTTTTATAGTGTTCTCCAAATATTTCTGTGCATTCAATATTTCTTGCGGAGTGTTAGCATCAACACTTCCAGGATCAATTGGGCCGATTCCTCCAAGCGGGCTTGCAACCGTTACTTTATATCCTTGAGCCGTAAACTCCATATATGCTTCGGCGAACTCTGAAAGCCATATGCCGGTCTTTTTTCCTTCATGAATATCGGAATGGTTCGTAACAACGATCAGCACTTCTTTTGACATAATATTTAGCCTCCATTATTTTTTATTCTGCTGCTTCTTTATTTTAAGGCTCAGTTCATATATAAAACAAATTACGAAATAACTGTTCATTTATAATTATTTTTATAAATTAAACAGAATGATCCTTCGTATTTTCCTTAATGACTGACATGATTTCATTGATTAGAGACAAATGCTTATTCTTTAACTGATAAGCGAGATATAGCTCGTTTTTTACTTTTAAATGTTTAAAAATAACTTTTGTTTTCCCTGCTTTTAACGAATCTTGCAAGAGATATGTAGGGATGACACTCAAGCCCATTCCAAGCTCAACAGCATTCAGGATCATATGTAAATTAGGAATGACATGAATAGGTCTAATTTGAGGACGCATCTTAAAATGCTCTCTCCAAATTCTTCTTATGATTGGCAGTTCCAAGCCATAGCTGATCCATTTCTGTTCTGAGAGCCATTGCTCTTCAAGCTTCAGATTATCGAATGCAACAATTTCATAATCGCTTGGAGCAACGATAACAAACTCCTCATCCATCAATTTCAAATACTCGATACCGGGCGTTTGAAACCTTTTGGACATAATGAGGATGTCTAGCTTGTCTTCCTTCAGCAGCTCCAGCAATTGCTCAGCAGTTCCAAAATGTGAAATGGTACAAACATTATATTTAGGAAGCTGCGGCAGTATTTTTTCACTAAAAAACTCATGCGCCGCTCCAATCTTGATTACGCTCAACGTAGGCAAAGAAGTTGATTTAAAGTTCATCGTCGTATTCTCTAACGATTCAATGAGCGGAGCGAGCTGGGAATACAACTCCTTTCCCCGCTCTGTCGGGGTGATTTTTCTAGTCGATCGAATAAATAAAGTTTCTCCGACCTCCGCTTCCAAGGCAGCTAAATGCTGACTCATGGCCGGCTGCGTCATCATGCGGGTTTTTGCTGCTTCGGAAACGGATTGATGCTTGTAAATCGTGCAAAAGCTTCTATACCATTCAAAATCAACCATGCTGAATCCACCTTTGTACTAACATAAATAACACTATATTATCACACCTTGCCAGTGGGAACATGCATTTAAAACACATGGGAATGCAGTTCTATAAAATATTGTTAATATCAATAAAAGTAAGTACAGAGCCGGTTTAGTCAAATAAAACAAATACACAGAAGAAAAACCTTCCAGCAATCGCTTAGAAGGTTCTTTTTGTTGCTTTTAGTGAAGCTTTTCGTCATACAAAAAACGGTCCAAAACTTTCTTGAAGACAGTTTTTTGCATAGTTTGTTACGTAGCAATATCATGTTGCATGATTTTATTGCAATCTAAAAAGTCTAACCGCTCCACTTTATACAAATCATAGATCTGTTGCGCATTATTTATCGATTTATATATTTGATGGTTTATATCATTTGCTAATTTGGCATACGGTAATTTTTCTATCGCCTTCCTCGATCGAATATTTTGTTTACGGACTTTCAAAAATACCGTTTCGATATTATGCTCAAGGAATAGTTCAGTAAAAAAGGATTCCTTCGCTCGTTGGTTATAACCTTTTCCAAAATAAGGAGTTCCAATCCATGTGGCTAAAAAGCCGGTTTTATTAACAATATCATATAGATCAATGGTACCAATGGGATGTCCATTCTCATTTATTATTGTTCTAGATATACATGTCTCCTGTTCTTCTTCAACGATCAACTGTTTGGTTATGAATAAGTATTGTTCATATAATTGGCAATTATAACGAACGTAAGGAAAAACCGCAGGATCCATCATTAAGTCATACAGTGAATGGCATTCCTGCAAATCACGTTTTTTTAACATTAAATCTACCACCTAGTCCTTTTATTTCGCTATTTCTAACCATTAAAGTATATAAAAGAACTTCGATGCTTTAATTAATTCTATWTGGTCTTTGTGTAAATTCATCGTAGAAATTACTTACGCTTTAACTGCGGCAGAGAATGATGTGAGCTGATCTTATCAGCTTGTCCACCATCCCCATTTAAAGCGTGTCCTTTAGCAGATAGTTCACTAAATGAGCAATAAAAATAGCCACCTGGAAGGGTGGCTCGCACTAAAAAAAGTGAAAATGTATAAACTGCTCGACTTATCCCAAACTCCTCATGCAAATCAGATCCTCTAGATCTTCGCCAATAATGTCGATTGCTTTGACGTTATGTACACGATACGATGTCAACCAGGTATGGCAGGAGCAGTCATACTTTCAAGAAACAAGGTCGAATTAATGACTAGCGTTTCTTCAGGCCAAGTTCGCGTCAGAATCCGCCAACCTTGCTTTTTTAACTGCGATTCATCAACCGCTTCATACATGATTCGCTTCATTCCCTCAGCTGTTCGAACAGCTACTAGAGAATCTGGGGATGTACGTTTAATTTGATTCAGCACCCCAAGCTTATCTCTAACGAGACTAGCCACGAATACTCTACTATATGAGCTATAATCAAAATCTGATCCATTCTCCAATACAACAGTCACTTTATTCCCTAATCCCATACGCTCGAGCAAAAAGCATGATGAATCATAGGCCACAGGATCAATTTCTAGGCAGAGAACCTCAACATCCCCGATAAGATGCAAAATAATAGGACTTAGTGGCATCGGCCCACTTCCAACAAAGACAATCCGCGACTTCTCTTTCTGACCATCCGCTCGAGTAATCCGGCGAAGAGTGGACAGCTCCTCACTAACTAAGGCCATATAAATGTTCCAGTAAGACAGCCTTCGAATGTTATCCAAGACGGAATCCTCTGATTTGCTAATGTGAAGAGAATCGCCTAACTCTACTAAAAATTCGGCTTCTGACAACTTATCCTGCAAATTTCGTTGGTTCATTCGAATATATTCGTTGCTAAGAACGGCCTGTACCTCCTCCGGTAAGTAGTGGGAACGTAATTGAAGTGAAAGGCGCCTAATCATGTTCGTAACTAATTGATTAGCAGGAGACAGATCAACTTCTTTTTGAAGAAGTTCATTTACTTCACGGATAAAAGCGATAAAGCCGTCAACCATTTGTATTCTTGTTGTGTTGCTTGTAAGTAAAATAGAACCAGATGAATAAACCTCCATTTACCCATTTCCTCCTTCATTCTCGATCCAATTTCTTACTACAGAATATATTCATATGATTAAGGTTGTATACGAATATAGGAACATGGATGGAACAAAGTAAGGGGACGCGAAGGTTCGCGTCCCCTACTCACTCAAATACTTACTAAGAACCAAATGCACTCCGCAAAATGACTTTTATTTCGTATATAAGCTTTTCATCAGTTCACGGTTTTTTTTCCTAAACAAGTCATTGTGCGAGGATACCATTCCATTCGCATTTGCATCCGGAGTCACGTATTGCTTTGCTTTATTAACTGCGTTCGCAGCGTCCTGGAACGCCCCCGCAATGAGATGCAGCTTTCCATCATGGTGTAAAATATCTCCTGCTGCATAGATTCCTGGCATCGATGTTTCGCTCATCGGAGATCCAAAAATCCAATGATCATGGAGCACATCACCATCAGTTGCTTGCTTAATCTAAATCGGAAAATCAATATATATGATTATCTAATTTATGTGTGTATGCGGATGGAGACACACCAAATTTTTTTAAAAATAATCTGCTGAAATATAAAGGATTCGTATAACCTACGCTAACGGCAATATCGTGGATGGAGAAATTGCCTGCTTTGAGTAGGTCACTGGATCTTTCCATACGATAATTAAAAACATAGTCAATTGGACGGAATCCGGTATATTTGTTAAAGAAGTCATTCTCTCGATTCCTGCAACCAATTAGAACTTGATGTAAGATGCTTAAGAATAATTCCTTGACACGAAGTTTTTCAATCCCTCCAGATGCATGAACATTCTGATGAAGCATGATTTGTAATTCTATCACTCTTGGATTTGCTTCCGGTTCAAGCCTGAAATGAGAGTCGCATTCATGAGTCCAATTTACATCATCTAACTTATCTATTTTATAAAAAAGCGAATAATTCACGCAATATATTTTTCGGCTGGATGACTAAACGATAGACATCTTCTATTTCATAGGTACCAGCAGCAAAGATCTCTGCTAATTTATTTAAATTTATCATTGCTCTCTACCTGCTCCCTAGCATCAAGTCGTTTTTAATGTAAACTTCGAGAATGTTGTATTTATAATTCTCTCATATATTTCTTCGACAATAAATGATGCCCTTATAATATTATCAGAATCGATTACATCAATAGAGTGGCGTAAGAGGTTTTCCTATTTCAAGCAGAACCTTTCGCTGGAATAACTTTAATCACAAAAACCGCCTGAAGGCTGTGACAGCCGGTTCAGACGGTTCAGACGGTTTGGTTTGGAGAACGCTCTATTTACAGAAGCCTACCGAAATATATCCACATTCTCTTGCAGATACCCGTCCAGCGTTCGGGGCTGTCTGCCGAGCAAACGCGTGACATCGTCCGTTGGCCTTTCCGGCACCAACGTAGACATCGTCTGAATTTCTACAACGTGGTTTGCGAGCCAAGGGGGCATGCGCCCTTGCTCAGTCAGATTGCGAAGCATCACTTGAGGCTCCACGTTTATGTAGCGAATCGTCTTGCCTAGCAAAGCGGATAGCTTATCCGCGATCTGCGGATAGCTGTAGATCTCCGATCCGGTAAGCGTATAAATACGACCGGCTGCCTCCTGGTTGGTCAAAACTTCTGCTGCAACGTCCGCTATATCCCGGCAATCGATGAAATTGCAAGGCGCATCGCCCATGACGCCGAAGAAAGCACCTTGAGCTGTAATCGTCGGAACATGGCGCAGCAAGTTTTGCATGAATGCATAGGGACGCAATACCGTGCGAGTCATACCGGCCTCGTCCAAAAACGACTCGATATCGCGATGCCAGCCGGCGACTGCCACGGGCGAGAGCTCCTCGAAGGCTGGACTGGATATTTTGACGATATGCTCGATGCCGGCTTCGGCGGCGAGGCGAATGATCGTCATTTCCATCTCGACCTGTCTCGGGCTGTTGGATATGGTCATGAAGAGCTGCTTCACTCCGGCAAACGCGCGGCGAAGCGATTCGGGATCGGCGGCATCTGCCCCTGCCACCTCGATCGTGGATTTACCTGCATCTCCGAGCCGGTTGCGCAGCATCTCCGGTTCCCTGCTGAGCGCCCGAGCGGGCACCTCAAGATCGGCCAAACGTTTCAAAAGTTCGCTCCCTATCGTGCCTGTTGCTCCAATAATCGCTATCATCTTCTATCTCCTCCGTTTAACGTGTCATTTTTTTTCCAACGCCTTGCGCCAACGCCATGTTATGATCGTGCTTGCAATCGTGCCGGATAATGGAAAATCGATCCATATCCGATCAAACCAAATCGAATAGTCGCTCAAACGAACTGTATCCGGCACTTTGTTCGTCACCCATGCGGCGTAAAAGCCGAGCGAAGCGCAGATTATCGCGAACATGACAACGACTAGCAAACGAGGCGGTCCAACAACCCATCGTATGCTTCTCCCCCGTTTGCGCAGCCAAAGCCCCAATAGCCATGCAATCAGTGCGGACGTTCCCCCAATTGTGGTTAACGCAGCGATCTGAAGGCTCTTGTCGCCTGTGATCAGTCCCCCGATGCCTGCCATGACGGCGGGCGAAACATAGGCCATCAGTACTTCGCGCCATAGCACAAAACCTTTCAATTCGGAACCTTCCGTTGCAAGGCTATAAGCAGGATCTGTATTGTGCGAATGCTTCACATTGCTCATGTTGTCACCCCTTTCTTCCAAAATTTGCTACAAATGTTTATATCGCCATATAATTAGGCGCCTAACTATATGGCGGTAAATAAGGGCTAGCATGACTAGCCCGTTTTACCCTTTCTTTATGCTACCATTTTCCTTGGATGCGCTCGGCTCGTCGGTCAATGCTGACATGCCTTGCGTCACCCGGCCTAACAAATCGAGAAATACTCTGCGCTCCTCGACCGTAAGCAAGCGGACCATCGCTTCCAGTCTCTCGAAGTGCTCTGAAGCCATGTCGCGAAGCTTGCTCGCTCCATTCTCAGTTAAGATGACTGACTTCTGACGGCCATCCGCCGAACTGGTCCGGCGGGATACGTAACCGTCCCGTTCAAGATTGTCGATAAGCCCCGTAACGGTAGCACGCGTTACGCCTAGATGCTCCGCTAATTGCGAGGGCAGCTCTTCGCCCTGGTGATCTTCAAGATCCGCTAATAAACGATACCGGCCTGTGGACAAACCGAATCTGGAAAAATGAATTTCCGCGGCATGTTCAAGCTTGGCTCCAGCGGCCATCAGCCTAGACGCGACAAGTACGGCTTGCGCATCGACGTTCAACCCGTAGCGCTCAATCTGACGTTTCGTTTGGACAAGTGAAGGAACAGCTTGACTATCCATCATTACATTTTTATCGTTCGCCATAAATGTAGTATGGCACCTAATCATTTTTGAGTCAATATTTTTTTTCGCTGTCATCCCAGCTCCTCTCCCCCTCGTGAGTGTCTAGTAACACAAATGGGCGAATGCGCATAGACTAGCGCTGAATATCATGATTCTTTGGCATTGGAGATGTGAGAATTGAGCAATACAAAAACAACTAAGGATAAAGCACAGCAATTTTCCATGAAAAAACTTTCACCCGTAAGCATTGTAAGAGAGCTTCCTCCCGTCCGCGGTAATTTAAGGACCTCCTCCTCAAATTCTAAGCCCTCCGATAATCAAATGGGCACAATATTGGCTATCGATGCATGCGTAGATCGCGCTTTTCGAATTCCTATATTTTTGAGTACAACAAACTCAGTAAATGACCTGCAAGGACAATTTCTGAATCGTCTTATTGCGGAAATTGAAGATGCATTGCTCTTTCCCCGCACATTGCCTGTAAGCGAACAATATCCAGAGAGCATCCTCACGAATATACGACGCTTGGTTTTTTCAAGCTACGGGTTGCTCACGATCAACTTCCGCAAATTTTTTGTTGAAATTCTTCAATCCAATGTGGGGCAGCCGCCATCGAGCACTCCGTTCTGGGAAGGATCGACTTTCTCTCAAATCGAGCCTGCCATGGCTTTTCAATTCGGAATTCCAATATTATTAGTTAGAGAGAAAGGAACGGACGTCAATAATGGCGTTTGGGCTGGTGGAATCACACCTCTCAACATATTTATTGATTGGGATTCCGACAACCAATCCGTTGACGATTTCTTTAACAGTGTTCAATGGAGAGAGGTCTTTGCAAATTGGACTGCAGAGGTAAGAGGTAACTATTTACTAAGAACGGAACCCTTGTTCAATAATCAACATTAATTATAAATCCACAGCCTTAATGGCTGTGGATTTTTAAGAATGAAGGTGAACCAAGTGTGAGCGTGTGCAAGTGATTAAGCCTAAAAAAAAGACAACCTTCATCAAAAAGGTTATCCTTTACACAGTTAAAATGTTATTCATGTACTTCTAAATGACTTATTAAGAGATATGTAATTCGGGATTTTTGCGGTAAAAATCCGCCCAAAGCTCCAGATTGTCAGTTGTAACCAGAGATGTCGGATATTTTTTTGCGATTAACTCCATATCCTCAATCGTATCAATCGGCCAAGGGCCGGATTCAATGCCGTGCTCCGCAATCATTTCCGCATATTTCAGCGTCATAAATTGTTTTTGCACCCCAAGATACGTACAGCGGATCTCCTTCATAAACGGGAAAACGTAAGGCATACTGCCACCGCAAATCATTCCCAATTCAATATTAGGATCAAGTTCTCTAGTACGTGCTATGGAAAAATGGTCGAAGCTGATAATCCGCGATTGGTCCAATGTATTCGTACGGCGAACAACATCCAGCACCGATTCTTCCAGTCCCGGATACCGGTCTCCGGTTTGCTTTAATTCGATAAGCACAGAAATGTTGCCCTTGAGCAATTTCATCGCTTCCTCCAGCGTCGGGATCGTTTCTATTTCCTTCACACGGAACCTTTTCAATTCCTCCAACGTATAATCGCGGATCAAACCTTGCCCGTCCGTCATACGGTCAATGGCAAAATCGTGCATCAGCACGGGCACACCGTCCTTAGACAAATGGACGTCTAGCTCCAAGTGGGTAAAGGACAAGTCAATGGCAGCCTGAAACGAAGATAATGTATTTTCCGGTAATCTCACCGRATAACCCCTATGCGCTACACCTCTGATTTTCATAGCCTTATCCTCCACTATTATGAATTTATGAATAGGCATTCGGCTGATAAAGTAAACAGCAGAATCTGCAAGCAAATTCTAGTATTTCTTAACTGTCAGATTCGAATCCGCCGGTTGTTCGATACGAGAGACTTTCTGAAACCTCTGCCGCTCTACATAGTTGGCGAATCTTGCAAACATCATGCTTGTCAGTACAGCAAAAAGCACGAAACCATAGAAGCCGGCTCCTAACCCGATACCCGCTCCACCCACGAACAGTATCATGGCCGCCGAAGTTCGTAGTATAGTTCGAAATGACGTACGATATCTGACACGGCGCCTGCCAGAGCATCATTCATTGCCTTGCCTCCACTCCAGAGCRATCTTTTTAGTTTGTGCCACTAAAACTTCATGATTTGATCCCGATCCGCATTTTGCCCATATGCATTTAATGGCCGATGATACAGAGGTAATTTTTCATATAAAACCTGTGCAGCTCTTACTAATTCTTCATCCTCGATGGCTACAATTCGGGTGCGAACTTCAGACTTATCGATTTCCACGATGCGTATGGAAGGATGACACAACCCTGCAGCAGTTTGAATAAAATTCCATTGCCCTTCCTTTACAATGGAGTGTACGTGATTGTGGCCGTTGAAGTAAAAACAGTTTCCTTGTCTTTTTTGTAATACGGCTCGCATATCAATCGTAGGATCAATATGCATCTTCTCATCCAGTGACCCAGTTGTCGTGTTATATAGGGGATGATGGGCAAAAACCAAGATTGGCTTAGATGGAGAAACGAGCATTTGTGCCTCCAACCATTCCAATTGTTCCGGATTAAGATGACCGCTATAATCTTGCGGGTCCATTTCTCTAGTCGAATCAACAAACACGAACAGGGCATCACTTGTTTCATATACATCGTTTAATGGTTGATCAATCAAATATTGAAGTTTTGTTTTAGGTAATTCATATGCATCGTGATTCCCTAGTACTTGTCGAAACGATACACCGGAGCTACGAATATACTGATATACGTTTTCGAATTCTTCCTCCGTTCCCATGTGAGTCAAGTCGCCAAGGGAGATGTGTAAATCTGCCTCGATTTCGAATAGCTTTTGCAAATATTTTTCATAGAAACATTCTTTAGCCCTTAACAGTTCTTCATTTCCTTGCACAAATTTGTTATCAAAAAAATGCAAATCTCCAAATAGCGCCAAACGCATCATTTTATCTCTCCCCTATCTAAATTTGAGTCGATTTCATTATTCGCCAGAAGGCACATCAATTGGCTGATCGATTGGGACCGGAATTCCGAAATCGGGATTACCTTGTTCATCCCATCCGAATTTTTGTGCTCTAGTACTTCTATGCGCACTTCCTGCGCCTGATACTGAAATAGCGTGGTAGATTATCCAATCTTCCTTGCCATCAGGTGACTTAACAAAACTATTATGTCCTGGCCCGAACACTTCGTTTTCCAAGCTCTTTTGGAATACTGGACTTTCGGTTTTTATCCAAGATTTTGGATTCATCAAATTATCCTGTTCAGAGCACGTCAGCAAACCTAGTGAATAGTCATCAGACCAACAAGTGCTAGCCGAGAACACAAGAAAAATCTTCCCGTTATTTTTCAAAATTACAGGGCCCTCATTAATCGCCATACCACCTTGCATTTCCCAAGGGTCCGTTGGTGCACTTAGCAGGACGTTTTCTCCTTCTAATGTCCAAGGATTGATCATTTTTGCCATATAAATCGCAGACCCATACTCCGGAAAATGGCCATATCCCGCATATAGGAAAAAAAGACTGCCCATATGTTCAAATACCGTACCGTCCAAGCCTGCATATTCTGTATTAATAAATCCTTTATCCGTCCAGGTTCCTTCAAAAGGGTCATCTTCCTCATTCTCAAGGACAAATATTTTACGAGTACTGTCCCCGCCCCCATCATTCGCCGTATAATATACATACCATTTTTTGTTAATATAATGAATTTCTGGAGCCCAAAGATTATTACTGTTAATTCCGGTCTCTTCCGGGATCCAGATTGTTTTTTTGTCACCGTTGGCGATATTCGTAATATTGTCTGATCTCCATAGGTCTAGACGATTCCTTCTTGTAACCATAAAATAATAGGTTCCATCTACGTGTTTATACATCCAAGGATCCGCGCCATGCACTAGTAATGGATTCACAAAAGTTTTGCTCATACGATTCCCCACTCTTCTAAATTATTTGAAGTTCGTTTACTCAACAGGTGAAGATCTATGCTTATAGTAGTAGTCTTGGCCTGTCGATCCATAGACCCGCCGTTGCTTTTATTTCCCAACTTCACACTTTTTTGAAGGCAAGCATGGAGTAATGCCTTCTTTTCCTATTTTTTAATACCATGCCTAGATATTTGTGTTCATTATACTTAGGATATTTCAAAAGTTATATATTAAATTTAGTACATAATATATAAGTTATAATAAAGAGTATGAGCTGTTGTCTAATTGAAGAAATCATCGCAGATTTCGCATTTTCAGTGAATACCTCATTAACCGCCATATATTCCGAAAATGCAAAAAAGACAGCTGATAAGATTGTTTAAATTAGCATTTCGCTTAATAATGCTTTATGAAATATTCTTTAATTTGGAATACCCTCATTAGATTTATATTAATATACTTCTCACTATACGATTCTGGTGTTTTTCATTCTATTAGTGATTATTGCTTGTAGTTGAGGTATCCTCGGCCGCAATGATAGAAGAGAAGAAATATCTATCCAGAAGTCTCGTAGTTTGGGTCTTTTGTGTTCTAAAATTCATATCTAGAGCTTCAATATTCAATCTGGTCACTCATCACCGCAGAGAAAACGTCCAATCCCAAAGCATCATCCGCACATAATCTACATAGCGTTTAAAAATCGGGATGTGATTGTTTAGCAACATAAACTTCCGGTACAAACGTTTGAGTTCTCAAGCAATGCAAAACTGTACGTTCACACACATTGTCCTAGCCTTTTATAAAAGGCTAGTATCATACCAGAACAAACATCCAATCACTAAGTTCTATCAGTACATACTC
>NZ_JBFTSN010000153.1:0-13428 GCF_056400045.1 Paenibacillus sp. 01L418 | reverse complement strand
AAATAGGGTTAATAGCGAACTTTTCCGAGACATCGCCTATCTCAGCTGCTGCTGCAAATAATTCGATTTCACAAGATGAAATGCGCATCCCGATGGCATGTGTATCACTAACGAGCAAGCTGACGCGTTGGACGGCCCGAAGAAAAGGGGCAGTGTTCATCGTTATTTCGGTTGAAAAGGTTTGTGGCACCAATCTTTCAACTACAGGAAATGTGCCTTGAATAAGCAGCGATTGCATACTGAAATTTAATGTGTTGAAGGAAATGACCTGGTCTGAAATCGTAATTTGTGTTTTGCTAGATCCATCTGACAACATTTTAGAATAATCGGACAAATGTTTTGCTGGAATAACAAACGGAACTGAATCAGAGCTGTTTTCACTTAGATTTGAGGTGCTTGTAGCAAGCCGAACGCCATCGGTAGCAGAAAGCCTCAGCTTTCCATTAATGGTTTGACAAGAAATGCCTGTCAATATCGGTTTCACTTCAGAAGTGGAAGCTGCAAACGAAACTTGCTTCACAATCTTTTTAAACGCTATATTATCGATTTGAAATTTAGCTGTATTCTCTAAGCTGCGCATATCTGGAAATTGTGAAACATCCATTGTAGCCAGACTGTAAATAGAATGATCTGATTCAATATGTATAAAATTATGTTTTAACTCTGCGAGCTTTACTTTGCTTTCAGTTGAAAAACTGCGGACAATATCGAGCAAAAGACGAGCGGGGATAACTGTACTTCCTTCTTTATCAATTTTAAGGTGGTCACAATGACAAGGGATAATATATTGAAGAGTCATAGATGTATTGCAGGCTGTGAGAGAAAGACCATGGGCTCCGRCTTGCATTTTAATGCCTGAAAGAATAGGGGAAACTGCTCTTAATGCCAAACCAGCAGCAATATGCTGAAGTCCAATATGCAACGATTGCTGTCTCACTTCAACAAGCATGATTGTCACCCGTCTTTACAATAATTTGTCGTGTGTATTTAATGATGACTCTATTATTCCGCGAATTACTTCAGATCGGGAGAGACCAGATGTTTTGCACCGATTTTCAAGCTCGCTCCAGACCTCATTGGTGAGCGTTAACGAAATTTTTTTAGTCTCCCCAAATCCCTTTCTTCCGGCTCCAGCACGAGGTCCTCCACGGGAAAACATGATGGAAACCTGTCCTTCTTCGTCGGGCACAGCAATTTTAATCTTTTTTCCAGCCATAAAACTACTCCTTTTTCATTTGAATAAGGTTACTCTAATCAATAATCTATATATTAACTTTAGCATGTAAATTATGACATTGCAATGTGGGTTCTAAAACATTAATCAATGTCCATTTGTATGACTGCCATTTGACTATACATATCAATAAAAATGATAGTAAAAGAAAGAAACCATTTCTATAAGCTTTTTTTTGATTTGCTTGTGATGGATTAGGCGGGGGCGTTATGATATAATTTCTAATTGATATGTTCAAATGAATAAATATAATTGATTATGGAAATTGCAGATAAAGGAAGTGAATCCCTATGACGAAGGAGACCAAAAGCACACCAGACTTAAAATCTGGCACGGGTGTTAAGGACTACTCCAAGTATTTCGATTTTTCGGATGCAAAGATTTTACGAGAAGAAGATGGCATGACTACCGTTCGAATTAAAGGTCGGAATATACAAATCAACTCTGCTCCCAATCACAAGGATGAGAAGAAGCGGGGCAAAGAGGATATCGAGGTGCATTATGACTTTGCGATTCCTGCTGAGCTTCGATCGATGGGTATAGGCAAGTTTTATTTAATCCAAACGTATGGCTGCCAAATGAACGAGCATGACACCGAAGTCATGAAGGGCATGTTCGAAGAAATGGGTTATATAGCTACGGAGGATCGAAATCTTGCAGATGTGATCTTACTTAATACATGTGCCATTCGTGAGAATGCTGAAGATAAAGTGTTTGGAGAGCTTGGCCATTTGAAAGCGCTGAAGACGGAGAAACCGGATTTGCTGTTAGGTGTTTGCGGCTGTATGTCACAGGAAGAATCGGTTGTAGGACGTATTTTGCAAAAGCATTCGTTTGTAGATATGATCTTTGGTACGCATAACATTCATAGACTTCCGTACTTGCTGCAAAATGCTTATTTCAGTAAAGAACTGGTCGTTGAGGTATGGTCCAAGGAAGGCGATATTATCGAAAATATGCCTAAGAAACGCGAAGGAATGCGTGCTTGGGTTAATATTATGTACGGATGCGATAAGTTTTGTACGTATTGCATCGTGCCATATACACGCGGGAAAGAGCGCAGCAGACGTCCAGAAGATGTCATTGCTGAAGTGCGCGACTTAGCTAGACGAGGATTTAAAGAAATTACATTGCTTGGGCAAAATGTTAATGCTTACGGCAAGGATTTTGAGGACATCAACTATCGCTTTGGCGATCTGATGCATGATATGTCCAAAATTGACATTCCGCGTATTCGCTTTATGACGAGTCATCCGCGTGATTTTGACGATCATTTGATTGAGGTGCTTGGAACAGGCGGCAATTTGGTTGAGCATATTCATTTGCCTGTACAGTCCGGCAGCACCGAAATATTGAAACGAATGAGCCGCAAGTATTCTCGCGAGATGTATCTAGAGCTGGTTGCTAAAATTAAAAAAGCAATACCTGGCGCGATGCTCACTTCAGATATAATCGTCGGTTTCCCTGGTGAAACAGACGAGCAGTTCGAGGATACGATGACGCTGGTGAAAGAAGTTGGCTTTGATTCGGCTTATACGTTCCTTTACTCTCCGCGTGAGGGTACACCTGCCGCTAGTATGGAAGATAATGTTCCGCTAGAGGTGAAAAAAGCTCGTTTACAGCGTCTCAATGCACAGCTTGCTGCAAATGCGAGAGAAAAGAATGAGCAGCTTCGTGGTGAAATTGTCGAGGTTCTCATTGAAGGCGAAAGCAAAAACAACGCTAACGTCCTTTCCGGACGGACGCGTACGAATAAATTAGTGCATTTGGAAGGTCCAAAGGAATGGGTTGGCCAGTTTATTATGGCTAAGGTTACCGAGGCACAAACTTGGTATATCAAAGCCGAAAGTATAGAACAGGATGCACAAGAAGCCGTTAGCTAACGGTAAAACAGGAGAGATGACAAATGGCAGAGCAGCATACAGCAGATAATCAAGCAGCGCAATGTGACCATGATCATGAGCATGGCGAAGGCTGTGGAATTCCGAGTTTCCATACTCGCGATCTGATCGTTCGAGAAGATATTTCGAAAAAAGCGAAAGAATTAGCAAATCTCATCTTTACTTCAGAGGAAGTACAGCACTACCGCCGCGCAGAGCTGCAAATTAACGGCAATGAGCGTGTGCAGCAGTTGATTACAAAAATTAAGAAAAAACAAAAGGAAGTTGTTGCTTTCGAAACTACTTTCAAAAATGCAGACATGGTTAAAAAGATCGAAGGCGAAATGGAAGAGCTGCAGGACGAGCTTGATGGCATTCCTATCGTGTCCGAGTTCCAACAAAGTCAAAGCGACATCAATTATTTGCTTCAGCTCGTTATTTCGATCATCCGTGATACAGTGTCTGAGAAAATCAACGTTGAGGATGCGTCAGAGCCAGCCCCTGAAGAGTGCAGCGACTAAAATAAGCTAGACTAGCGTTATAAGCCGTATGTATTGCAGTTCCGTTTTTGGGATGCAGACATGCGGCTTTCATTTTTACATATGAATTGTAACTTTTTTCAAATTAACATAACTGGCGGAAGGGATAAATCCAAATGAAATATAGACAAATAAACCAAAACACTGAAGAAGATTTTCAAGATTTAGAATTCGATATCATTGAAAGTCATGTGATAAAACATCGAAATTATTTTCTTGTTCATGGTCAATATGGAAATGAAATTGTTGGCTTTGAAGTGCTAATAAACAAGGATATGATTCCTGGATGGAATCAGGGAGAAATCAATCAAGAGGCATTTTATTTTGAGGGAATAACTCTTAAATCAATTGGTAAAGAATCAGATGCGTTCATTACGGCTTTGTTGGAGCTTTATGGCTATGAGGGAGAATTAAAGTGTGATGATGAAATCTCATTTACATGTTTTGCACTAGAGGGTGACCCTAGAAACATTGCAAATGAAGATATTAAGTTTAAGGTCTTTTTCGATGATCATAATGAACTTGATTTGTATTGCGAAATATATAAGAATATATCGGTAGAGAATAAGGTTTTTGAATTGAAAGAAAAGGATACTGAATATCGCGGGAACATTTTAAGAACTTTAGGAAAGTAACTCGCGAGGCATATCGAAGTAGATGTCTAAAACAAAAACCGCTATATTCCGATTCAAGATGCATAATCGGATAAAGCGGTTTTTTGCTTTCATAGAACAGCGGTTTTAAACATTAAAAGTTGTTTTCTCTTCGCTATTTCTTACGGTTGACGAGCGTATGTGGACAATGTAAGGTGTTAAAGAGGTTGCTAAAATAGCGCCTGCCAATGATTTAAGTGCATCACCGATAATAAACGGATAGAATCCGACCGTCATCGATTTTTGGAACGAAAGGTCCAGAGAACTCATAAGCCATGGAATGCCTGGAATGTATGAGGTGATGGAGCTGAATAGCTCGAAAATGATGAAAAAAACAATAAAAGCTAAGGCTTTATTTCCCTTGGACATTTTACTGCGTAGAAATCCGCCAATCGCTAGGCTAACCAATAACGAACAGAACGGGAAGGCGAATATAAAGCCGCCAGTAGGTCCTGTTAGATGAGGGATACCGCCTTGCCCACTAAATAGGGGCAGACCGATAGCAGCAAGCAAAATGACGATGAATATGCTGAGGAAAGCGTTGCGCGGCGTCAGAAAGAGACCGGCTAATCCAACAGCCAAGGTTTGAAGCGTAATCGGGACAAATGAGCCGCCGAACTTAATTGTCAAAGAGCTCATGACGATAAACAAAGCTGCGAACAAAGAAATAAAGACGAGTGAGCGAATGTTGCTGGTTTRCATAATGATGTTAGTCTCCTTTATGTACTTGCGATATTATTGTTAACCATTTATATTTAAAACAGGTTAACAAATCGAATTGTAGCATAGCCTATCGTTTTCGGGAAGAGGTTGGGTGAAATTTTTTGAATCAGAGCAATCAGGTACAATTGAAGCAGGTTACCGTTACGCCTCCGGCAATAGGTGAAGGACAAAAACGGAAACCAATAATAAAAGATATTTCGTTTGTTATAAAAGAGGGAGAATGGATTACTCTGCTTGGCTGCAATGGAAGCGGGAAAAGCACAGTTGCGAAAGTAGCTGCTGGTTTTCGGGTAGCAGGCGTCAGCGGTCAAGTCTTAAGGAACATTCATACTGCTGCAAAGGGGAAGCCGATTCCAATTGTTATGCAGCAACCTGAGGCAGCGATGATCGGGGCAACGCCGCTCGAGGATATTATTGTCATGCTGGAGCAGAATGAGCAGGAAGCGGCCAGTATTCGATCTGAAGCCGAGCACGCGCTGCAAAGAGTAGGCATGGGTGAGAGAATGCATCAACCGATTGAAACCTTATCCGGAGGGCAGAAGCAGCTCGTTGCGATTGCGGGGTGTTTGGCATTAAAAGCGCCCATGCTTGTGCTTGATGAGGTAACAGCGATGCTGGATCCAGAAGCAGCAATCTCTGTGCTGGAGCAAACAAGAAGTTTGCAGCAAGCCGGAATTACGGTCATTTGGATTACGCAGAAGCTGGAGGAGCTGCAGGCGGGAGATCGAATCGTTGCGATGAATGCCGGTACGATTATGTACGATGGCGGGGTAGAAGCCTGGTTTGCTAGATCGGCTGCGGGAGCAAGGGATAGTTTTTGTGAGCAGCTTGGTTTGGAGGCTCCTTATTGTGCTCAGGTGGCATGGGAGTTAGAGGAGCAGGGTGTGAAGCTTTCGCCTTTTCCGTTCACAGCAACTATGCTGGCAGAGGCGGTGAAGCAATATGGGCGCTGACTGGCAGTTAAACGGCGTTAGCGTGCACGCGGAGAATGACAATGAAAAACAGCTGCTAAAAGAAGTACATACGTCCTTTAAAGCAGGTGAAATCACACTTTTAATCGGGCGAAATGGTGCTGGGAAGTCAACGCTGCTTGAGACATTGGCGGGCATACGATCGATTCAAAGCGGAAATATTGAGCTGGGCACCGATCAGCTATGGATGGAGAATGGCCGCCGCAGCCGTCTAAATCCAGAAGTGGTGCTTAAGCTTGGCATATCGATGCAAAATGCGGAGTCACAGTGGTTTGCGTCATCTGTACGAGAAGAAATGGTTTATTCTCTCAAGCCATATAAGCTCGATTCATCCATAATCGAGGAGAGAATCGCGGAAGCTCTTGCGAGAGTAGGGCTTCCAGTGGAGCTGTTGGAGCGTGATCCATGGACGCTCAGCGGCGGTCAGCAGCGACGGCTGTCACTCGCCTGCTTATTGGCGTGTGAGCCGGATTGGCTGCTGCTGGATGAGCCGACGGCGGGGTTAGACGCCGGAGGTATTCGCCGCTTGTGCGCGGTGCTGGAAGCGCACAGGGCGGCTGGGCGCGGAGCGGTCGTGGCAACGCACGACCTCGACGCGCTGCTGCCGCTGGCGGACGCGGTCGCCGTCGTTGACGGCGGCACGGTCCGCGCAGCGGCTAAGGCGGCGGCGATAGCGCATGCCGCCTCTGCGCCGCAGGCGCTTCGCGCGCTGGAGGCGCTGCGCGAGGAAGCGGCTATGCCGCTGGAGCAGTTCATCCAGCACGCAGACGCGGATGAGGCGCCTTGGCCGGCGCCGCAAGAACTAGCTGCGGCGATTTCCATTGCACTCGCGAGTCGAGCCGTCCAGAAATCAGGAGCAGCAGCCGTTGTTATAGCAAATGGTATAGTAAGCAGCATAGATACTGAGCACAACAAGCCAAACACGTTTTCAAAAGAAGAACCAAAAGAAGAACCAAAAGGTAAACTCGCTGAAAAAACGATAACAGAGGTTTCTCAATTAGGAGCCGCCAAACCATCGGTTCTGCTGCGTTCAAATTATTTTGATCCTCGTGCGCTTGTACTCGTTTATTTATTTCTATCTGCGAGCATTTTTGCGCAAAAAACAGCATTGGAGCTAACGGTCGCAGCTGTTTCAACGATTTTGCTTTTAATTCCGTTTCGTACACTCATTTGGCCTTGGAGACGAGTCATTCGCGCGTATGCCATTATGATTATTATTTTTTGCGTAATAGCAGGAATTGGCATTCGTCCGCTTTCCTTTGATTTGGACAAGGTTTGGCCAATAGTTATCCGATTAGGCAAGCTTTTGATGATTATGCTTTTAGGCCTCCCAATGCTARAGCTGATGACGCCTCTACGACTTCAACGCTCGCTTGAGCAAACCTTCGGTTTCCTAGAGAAGCTGAAGGTGCCCATTCATTCGTTTGCAATCATCGTCACACTTATTTTTCGGTTTATTCCTTTACTAACAGGAGAATGGGAGCGGTTTGCGAAGCTGGCTCATGCAAGAGGAAAGGCGGTTACGCCTCTTAAGACGGTACCGATGAAAAGGCTTCTACCGATTCTTATTCCCTACGTACGTTCAATATTGCGTCTTGCGGAGCAAATGGCGGATGCGCTTGAAGCACGCGGCTTTGGTTATGCGAAGCGAAAGCCGACTTATAGCTTTCGGCTTCGCTTCGGACGAGCAGATGCTCGTCTAATGAGCATTGCAGCAGCAGCAGGCTCATTGCTAATTCTTATTTCTGTATTGTTTTAAAAAAGGGAGAACCTGCGAAATCCAACGTCCATCTTCATCAGCAAGCAGCGTATGCCATCCGTGCAGCGCTGCTTGCTTTGTGTTTTTAGGATGATCATCAACAAATAAAACAAAGCTGTCAGGCGGCAGCTGTTCATTTACTTTGTCAAAAATAGCTGGATGAGGTTTTTGGAGTGCTGCTTCACTTGAGATCGTGATACTTTTCAAATAAGGCTTGATAGGAGTAATGATGGGTTCAACCCATGCAGGTAAATGATTGCTTAACACATGAATATCAGCAACAGCATTCCAATTGCCGATTTCTAAAAGGGCAGGAAGCGGCAGTAGGCATCTATCGATAAAACTTCTGGCTAGCGCACTAGTTAAGTTTGGCGTATATTCAGCAATCCAGCTCCAAAATTGTTTCTCTGTTATTTGGCCTGTCCATAGCCGCTCGCTAATTTGCTGCTTATATTCGGAGTAAAGTTGTTCTTCAGAAACGATCGCTTCCGCAGCTAGCAGCTGCCAGAAGAGCGGCGACAGGTTTGTCGCCAGCACGCCTCCAATATCTAGCACGAGCTGCGGCTTAATCATCCGCTTACCTCCTCTGCATGATTCGTGCGCGCGACAAACTTAGCTTTGCGATCTGACATCGCCCACTTGATTACAAGTGCAAATGCGACAGCTCCAAGCAGCGAGYCAAATAGGAAACCTCCGTTCAATCCCCAGCTTTCATTGAGCCAACCAGCAAGGAATGGTCCAGAGAACATTCCAATGGCATATAGCGCTTGATATAAGCCCATTGCTGTTGCACGGCCAGGAAGCTCGACATCTCGAATCGCCAGTCCCAGCAGAAGCGGCATATGTAAGCCTTGCGCAAAACCATTAATCGCCTGCGTTGCGACAAGAACGCCAAAAGAATCCGCAAACACCATTGCTCCTGTGCAAATGGTACTCAATATAAAACCAGCGCCAATAGTACCCCAATAGCCGAATTTAGGCGTAAACCACCTCGCTGTAACGAGTGAGGCAAAAGCATGGGGGAGCATAAAAGAAAATACGAGCAAGGTGAGCTTCAGACCGTCTGCACCCATTTCTTGAGCTTTGAGTGGTGTAAATCCGAACATCGTTATAAAAAGAATGCCATGAGCAAGGATGGACAACAAAGAAACCTGCAGCAATGTTTTAGTTTTTACCACATTTTTGATCATGGCAAACGACATTCCTGGCTGTTCCTTCAGCTCCGAGCGAGGCTCTTTCAGCATGAAAGCGAGCACTAGACCAAGGACAGCAATGACAGCGCCTACAATAAATGGAGCACTTGAGCTAAAACCATCCGTTAACCATCCGCTAAAGAGCATGCCGATCATTTGTCCGGATACCGTCATCACGCTAATATTGCCCATTGCACGACCTGTCTGCCCGGCTCCAAAATAGCTGGCGTAAAGCACGGTGAACGCGACCCAAGTAGATGCGCAAACGCCTGCCATCAATCTGCCAGCAAGCGGCCAAACCCATGAATCAGGGATGAGGAACAGCAAGCAGCTTATTGCCGCGGTTAACATTCCTAATAGGATGAAAGGCTTGCGCTTTCCGAAACGATCTGACAAAATGCCGAGCGGAAATCTTACGAACATTTGGACAAAACCATAGCTTCCAAGCACGATGCCGATAAAAGGCAAGGACAATCCCCGATCACTAAGGTAAGGTGAAAGCGTAGGGACATATACATACATGGAAGTCCAATATAAAATGGTTATAGTGGTAAAAAGCAATCTTTGTGCTCCAGAGATTTGATTCATCGTTGTGGAAGCCCCCTTCGCTTTCACTTTATCGCAAGTCTGGTTCGGTTGTCACTTCCTATTTTGGGCGCTATAATGAAAACTTTGTACAGCAAAGAACGTATTAGGTAGACAATTATTATTATTTTTACAAGAAAAAAACACTTACTGATGAGGAGAATGTTCATGCAAACAGAAAAACGCAAAACAAAAAGCTGGATGAAGGAAGTAAGAGAATGGGTCGTCTCGCTTGGAATTGCCGTCGTTGTAGCGCTGCTTTTCCAAAACTATGTCTATGCTCAATCGGAAGTACATAATGTATCTATGCAAAATACGCTTGTCGCTGGACAACGATTAATCGAAGACAAATGGTCTTACCGGCTTCATGAACCTCGTCACGGCGACATCGTTATTATTAGCGGACCAGAGAGCGATTTGCGTTTAATTAAACGTGTCGTAGGCTTGCCTGGAGACGTGGTTGATATACAAAACGGGGAAGTATATTTGAATGGCGAAAAAATCGAAGAGCAATATGTTAAGGGTCAGACAGTAGCTGGCAGTGTTTTAGTGCCTTTTACAGTTAAAGAAGGACAGCTGTTTGTTATGGGTGACAATCGTGAGCATAGTATGGATAGCCGTGAACTTGGTCCAATTGCTAGATCCAGCATCGAAGGCAAAGCCGTATTCCGTATTTGGCCGCTGCCTAAGTTCGGTACACTGAGCGAATAATTATTTTATAGCATTAAATAAAAACGTCATTAATTAAATAAACAAAATCATCAAACGTAATACTTTTGTAAGAAATGGTTACAAATTCGTTTAGAAATAGCCGTTATGATTAACCATAGAAACAACGACAGAAACACACTTAACAAAAAAGCAGCAGCGAGGCGTGAACAGGATTGTCCATTCGAGTAAAGCTGTATATGTCATACTTGGCGATGATTTTTGTACCGATCATATTAATGAGTGCTTTTATGATATTTATCTTTTATGCTCGCGGAGTTGAGGATGTTCGTCATTATTATGAAAATGAGAACAGAGAGCCTTATCTTCAAGCCTTGGTGTATGGCGAATTATCCTATGTGCTTCGCAATGATTCCGGTGAGCTCGAGAAGAAGGAATACGTAGCCGAAATTCAAGAGCGGTTAGGCAAGCTATGGGCAGGACTTCTTATTTCCAGGGATGGAAAGATTACTTCTGTAGCGCCTTTCTTGGAGCAGTCAGCTGTTCATGCTGATTGGCAGCAATTATTGGACGAGCCGCCTTCGAAGGTTGCATTTAATTCATTTCGATTCGAAACGAGTACCGTCGATTTTATTTATCCTGATGGGGGAGAGGGTCGTGCTGTTCTGTTCCGGCGAAATGATACGGTTCCTATCTATTGGAGGCCGGTCGGCACAGCTTTCAGTTTAGCTTTTATTGGATTAACGAGCTTGCTGCTTACTTACTTTGTATCAAGAAGCATCATTCGTCCCATTAAGAAACTAGAAGCCGCAGCTCTACAAATTAAGGATGGCGATTTGTCGCACAAGGTTGAGGCCACGACGAAAGGTGAAATCGGACAGCTTAGCATCGCGTTTGAGGATATGAGGGTAAGATTGAAGCAGTCGATTGATCAAAGCCTTCAGTATGAAGAAAACCGTAAAATGCTGCTGTCTCATATCTCG
Source organism: Paenibacillus sp. 01L418 (assembly GCF_056400045.1). Taxonomy (NCBI): domain Bacteria; kingdom Bacillati; phylum Bacillota; class Bacilli; order Caryophanales; family Paenibacillaceae; genus Paenibacillus; species Paenibacillus sp. 01L418. The sequence goes on along the minus strand of NZ_JBFTSN010000153.1, from coordinate 2,239 downwards.
CATGATTTGAAAACGCCAATATCTGCGATTAAAGGGTATGTTGAAGGGATCATGGACGGTATCGCGAACACGGATGAAAAGCGGAAGCGCTACATGGAGACGATTTATCGTAAAGCTACAGATATGGATCAATTAATTGATGAGCTGTTCCTATTCTCGAAGCTTGATCTTCAAACGGTTGCCTTTGATTTTAAAGTGATGGACATTAAACGCTACTTAGAATATTTTTTGGATGAGCAGCGATTTGATCTGGAAAAATCAGGGGTAGGATTGCAATATATCGAGCATGGTTCTGATCCGCTGATGATCGCAGCCGATCCTGACAAGCTAAGCCGTGTTTTAACTAATATACTGAACAATTGTGTCAAGTATATGGGACAATCTTCTGTTCTCGAAAAACATAACATCGTTGTTCGAGTAACAGAACTGGAGGAGCACGCTCTGATTGAAATTGAGGATTCAGGTCCCGGAATTGAGAAGGATGATTTGCCTTATATCTTCGATCGTTTCTATCGCGCGGAGCAATCACGCAATTTAGAGACAGGTGGAAGTGGTCTCGGTCTTGCAATCGTCAAACAAATTATTGAAGGGCACGGCGGTACGGTCTGGGCGGAAAATGCAGAGCATGGAGGTGCGTTGTTCTGTCTAAAATTGCCTAAGTCAGTATCCGTCAAAACGGTGGGTGGTCATGAAGAGCATACTAATTATTGAAGATGAGAAAGCCATTGCCGAGCTGGAACGAGATTACTTGGAAAGTTACGGTTTTAACGTTCAAATTGAAGGGAGAGGTGATATAGGACTTGAGAAAGCGCTCGAAGGAAAGTTTGATCTTATCATATTAGATGTAATGCTTCCTAAAATCGACGGCTTTGAAATTTGTCGTCAAATTAGACAAACGATCAATATTCCAGTGCTGATGGTAACCGCGAAAAAAGAGGATATTGATAAAATACGAGGATTAGGACTTGGCGCTGACGATTATATGACCAAGCCCTTCAGTCCAAGTGAGCTGGTAGCACGCGTGAAAGCTCATTTGGCTCGTTACGAGCGTTTGACAGCTGACAAAGGGGAGCGAGGCGAGCATATTCGCATACGCGGATTGTTTATCGATAAGCCTTCACGAAGAGTCATGATACATGAGCAGGAAGCGATGCTTACTTCAAAGGAATATGAGCTTCTGCTGCTTTTAGCTTCACACCCTAATCGCGTGTTTGAGAAAGAAGAGTTGTTTGAACGTATTTGGGGGCTTGATTCAAATGGAGACGCAGCTACGGTTACGGTTCATATTCGGAGGCTGCGTGAGAAAATTGAGCATGACCCATCCAAACCTCAATATATAGAAACAATTTGGGGAGTGGGCTACCGTTTTAAAGTATAGATAGAAGATGAGGAGTGGGAGAGATTGAAGAGCATCATCCGATTTTCGCTTAATAACAAATTTGCTTTGTGGATTTTGACGCTGCTTGTGTTATTTGCTGGACTTTATTCAGGAATGAATATGAAAATGGAAACATTGCCCGATATTACGGTTCCAATCGTAAGCGTCACAACTGTATTGCCGGGTGCTGCACCTGAAGAGGTTATGGAGAAAATTACGAAGCCGATTGAGCAGCGGACTCGCAATCTTAAAGGTGTTAAAGTCATTAGCTCAACATCCTATGAGAATGCTTCATCTGTCGTTATTGAGTACTCCTATGAGACAGATATGGAAAAGGCGGAAGCGGAAGTTAAAAATATCCTCTCCGAGATTAAGCTTCCAACAGGAACGCAAACCCCATCCGTTTCACGGATCAGCTTGAATGCATTCCCTGTCCTTGCGATGAGTATCTCCAATGAAAAGATGAATTTGGAGCAGCTTACGAAGGAAATAGAAGAAAATGTGTTGCCGCGCTTTCAAGGTATTGAAGGTGTAGCGAGCATTCAAGTTTCTGGACAAAATGTTAAGGAAGGTGAACTATCCTTCAAAACGGATAAGCTAAAGCAAATCGGCTTAACCGAAGAGATGGTGAAAGGCATCATCCAAGCGTCAGCTATTTCTGTACCGCTAGGTATTTATGAATTTGGCGAGACAGAGAAGGCGCTGGTCGTTGATGGAAACATAACGACAGAGAGTGATTTGAAAAACTTAGTCATCGTGCCAGGTGTTAAGCTTAGCGATGTTGCTGATTTAAGCATCGTAGGCAAAGCAGAGTCTATTTCTCGTACGAATGGCAAAGACTCCATTGGGTTTAACGTAGTC
>NZ_JBFTSN010000152.1:0-13607 GCF_056400045.1 Paenibacillus sp. 01L418 | reverse complement strand
ACGAATGGAAGCTTTTAAAGCGGAATTGGAACAAGCTAATCTTGGCGAAGTTTTGTACAACGAACCGCTATCGAACTATACAACTTGGAAAATCGGCGGTCTCGCTGATATCTTAATCCTCCCTAGTAGCAAAGATGAATTGGTATCGGCGGTACGTTTGGTGCAAAAACATCAAATACCCTGGACTAATTTAGGCAGAGGCTCGAACATGCTGGTAAGTGATAAAGGGATTCGCGGCGTTGTAATAAAACCGCACAGAGGGCTCGATTACTTGCGTTTTGAAGGATCGACAGCAATAGCCGGTGCTTCATATTCTTTAATTAAGCTATCAGTCATGGCTGGGAAACAAGGTCTGACCGGACTTGAATTCGCGGGGGGAATCCCAGGTACGGTAGGCGGAGCCGTTTATATGAATGCTGGCGCGCATGGATCAGATGTGTCACGTATTTTTAAGTCAGCTGATATTGTACTGGAAACAGGAGAATTGGTTCGCTACGATCGTGAGGCTATGAACTTCGCTTACCGCCATTCCATACTTCACGAGCAAAAGGGCATTGTCATTGAAGCCGCCTTTGAGCTGGTAGAAGGGGATAGGCAGGAAGTACTCGCTAGGATGGCCTCCTACAAAGAGAGAAGATTGAGAACGCAGCCTTTGCAGCTTGCCTGTGCAGGCAGCGTATTTCGCAATCCGCCTAATGATTATGCCGCTAGACTCATTCAAGTGGCTGGATTAAAGGGTGAAAGCCTCGGAGGAGCGCAAGTATCGAAGCAGCACGCCAATTTTATTGTGAATACCGGGCAAGCAACAGCTGAAGACGTTCTCGCCCTCATGACTCATATAAAAAGCACTGTTCAGGACCGCTATGGCATCCTGTTGGTGCCGGAAGTATTGGTGGTGGGTGAGCGGTAATTCGGAGGTGATACATTGGACAAATTGGTGATTGAAGGTGGGAAACCTCTCTCAGGAACCATAGTTATCCAAGGAGCGAAAAATGCCGCTTTGCCGATTCTGGCTGCCAGTCTATTGGCCGAAGGCACAACAACGATAGATCATGTGCCTGATTTGCTAGATATCGATGTCATGCTGAACATTTTGCGCGAATTAGGATGCCGCGCCGAGCATACGGGAGGAACTGTGGTGCTGGACACTGAGACTGCACATACATCCCACGTGCCGGAATCGTTAATGAGACAGATGCGATCTTCTATTTTTTTAATGGGGCCTTTGCTTGCTAGATTTGGGGAAACTCAGGTTTATCAACCAGGTGGATGTGCAATCGGTGAGCGGAAAATTGATCTTCATTTAGAAGGTCTTCAGGCTCTGGGTGCAGAAATAGAAGAATTGGGTAACCGGATCATATGCCGTGCCGAGAAACTAAGGGGAGCGGATATTCACTTAAGCTTTCCAAGTGTCGGCGCAACAGAAAATATTATGATGGCCGCTGCTTTGGCAGAAGGCCGAACCACAATAAGCAATGCTGCAAGGGAACCGGAAATTCAAGACTTGCAAGGCTTTTTAAATGCAATGGGCGCTAAAATAATGGGAGCCGGAACCGACACGATAACGATAGATGGGGTACAGTCGCTAACACCTTGTCGTTATAAAGTGATTCCGGATCGTATTGTAGCAGGGACCATCATGGTAGCCGCCGCTGCAACACGCGGTCAAGTCACGCTCCAAAATACGCAGCCAGCCCATTTATCTTCCTTGATTCATGTTCTGCGCCGGGCAGGTGTTCAAATTGTTGTCGACGATGATATAATTAAAGTTGGCAGTGCAACAAGGCCTAGAGCGGTTGAAAGAATCGTAACCTCTCCATACCCGGCTTTTCCTACCGATTTGCAGTCTCAGGTTATGGTGCTGCTTACGCTTGCAGATGGTGTGAGCGTATTGAAAGAAACGATTTTTGAAGGCAGATTAAAGCATGTGGATGAACTGTCACGTATGGGTGCAGACATTCGCGTAGACATGAATGCGGCATTCATTCGCGGCGTGCCAAGGCTTTATGGAGCGACGGTGGAAGCAACGGATTTGAGAGCGGGTGCCGCCCTTGTCATAGCTGGTTTAGCAGCGCAAGGAAGGACGGTCGTTGAGCAAATTCATCACATCGATCGAGGCTACGAAAAAATCGAAACGATGCTGTCTAGGCTGGGTGCGCGGATTTCGCGTTATTCGCCAGTGCCTAATAACTAATACTATGCGCATGAGCTGCAAGATAGAAACAGCCGGTACCCTTTTGATGCTAAGCGAAGGCTGACGCGGAGAGGTTAACCGGATGTTTTTTGGGGAAAGAAGGGACAAGTTATGAGTGCACAGATGCCAGTACTTAAGGAACCACCGAAAAAAAGAATGGGCAGTCGGAAGCTGTTAACCATACTTATATTATTGTTTGTGGCGCTTTTGGCTGTATTATTTTTTAATTCCTCTATTAGCAAAATATCAGAAATCCAAATTGAAGGAACTAGATTCGTAACCAGAGAAGAAATAGGCAAGGCAGCTGCTATTTTGGTTGGCGATGCTTTTTTTCGAACTTCGTCTTCTACTATAGAAGATAGAATTGTCACATTGCCACAAATTAAAGGGGCTAAGGTTACGAAGGTATTTCCAGGTGTGGTGAAGATTCATGTAGAGGAGTTTCCTGTTGTTGCATTCGAGCTTTCCAAGCAAGGGGAAATGACAGCGTTATTGACAAATGGAACGACAGTTGAGGCTGACAGCGATGAAATGCAGCTTGTGGACAAGCCTGTATTGTCAGGCTGGGCAGATGGAGATCCCGTAAAAGCACAGCTCACGAAGCAGCTTGCAAAAATATCGACGAAGCAGCTCTCCGACCTGTCTGAGATTTTACCATTTCCGTCAACCGCTTATCCCGATCGGATTCTGATGTACACTCGCACAAAATTTGAAGTGGTAACAGCGGTGTCGGTTCTTCCAGAGAAGATTGAAGCGTTGAATGCAGTAATCGAGACCCAAGAGCCAGGTAAGATCACGATGCTTCTGGCGGATACATATGTGCCTTTCGTAAGTGAGAGTCCAGAAAATATAGATTCTGAGTAAAATTATACTACTCAATAGTCTGAAAGAATGGTAGAATTTTATTTATGCATTAATACTCGATTAAGCTGGATAAACATAGGAAATATAGAGAATCGCAAGGGGCGGTGCTCGACACAAAGCGAGAAACATCGAAAAATTTGTTGAAAAAAGAGGGAAAATAATAAAAGCGTTGAATATGTAGGAAGACCTTAACATGTGGTAAAATAATTAATTATTTGAAACGGAGGTGCCGCAAGATGAGCAGCAACGACATCATCGTCAGTTTGGACATCGGTACATCCAAAGTTCGTGCTATTATTGGTGAAGTGAATAATGGAGCCATTAATATTATTGGAGTTGGATCTGCCGACTCAGAGGGTATTCGCAAAGGAGCAATAGTAGATATTGACCAGACTGTGCAATCGATCCGTAATGCCGTAGAGCATGCGGAGCGCATGGTAGGCATTCAAATATCAGACGTATATGTTGGTATTCAAGGCAATCATATTGCTTTGCAAACCAATAGAGGCGTCGTTGCAGTATCCAATGAGGACCGTGAAATTGGTGAAGAAGATATTGAACGAGTATTACAAGCTGCTAAAGTAGTGGCGCTCCCTCCAGAGCGTGAAATCATTAACTTGGTTCCAAAGCAGTATCTAGTAGACGGCTTGGAAGGTATTTCCGATCCGCGCGGTATGATTGGCGTTCGCCTTGAGGTTGAGGCGACGATCGTCACGGGGACGAAGACTGCTATACATAACCTTATGCGTTGTGTAGAGAAAGCAGGCCTTCGTATTTCTGGTGTCATTTTGTTATCACTCGCTTCAGGCGTGGTTTCGCTCACCAAAGATGAGAAATCGATAGGGACTGTTCTTACTGACATAGGAGCAGGATCATGTACGATTGCCATTTATGATCAAGGCGGCCTAGCTGCTACGTCAACGCTTCCAATTGGTGGCGAATATGTAACAAATGATATAGCTTATGGCTTGCGCACACAAAGTGAGCAAGCTGAGAAAATCAAACTTAAATATGGCTGTTCAAATGTAATGGATGCAGCTGAAGATGTGAAGTTTAAAGTAGCACGAATGGGCAGCAATGTGGAAAAAGAGTTTTCACAGGTTGATCTTGCTAGTATTATCGAGCCTCGCATGCAAGAGATTTTCCATTTAGTTCRTCAAGAGGTACGTCGACTTGGTTATGGCGACAAGGTTAACGGTTATGTGTTGACCGGTGGCACTGTATCGATGCCAGGAACACTCGCTTTGGCCCAGGCAGAGCTTGAGTCTTCCGTCCGAATTGCACTCCCTGATTATATTGGTGTAAGAGACCCGGCGTATAGCAGCGGCGTTGGCATGATTCAATATGTGTCAAAATATATGGGAGCTCGCGGAACTGGAGCAGTGAAGAAAACGGCAAGCCGCAAAGCAAGTCCAACACCTTCTACTAAACCCGGTATGTTCGAGCGGATTAAAAGTATGTTTAATGAATTTATTTGAGGATTTAAGATAATATAAGTTTCACCTTATATACGATACTTATATTTTACTGCGAAACGTTGCTGTGCCGTCTCATAGATGTTATCAGCAGTTTACGCTYGACTGGGGGAAAATGAAAGATGTTGGAATTCGACTTTGAGCTTGAGCAGCTTGCTCAAATAAAAGTAATAGGTGTTGGCGGTGGCGGTAGCAATGCCGTTAACCGAATGATAGAGAATGGTGTTAAAGGCGTTGAGTTTATTACGGTAAACACCGACGCTCAGGCGCTGCATTTGGCTAAATCCGAGCATAAGCTGCAAATCGGCGATAAGCTGACGCGTGGACTTGGTGCGGGTGCCAATCCTGATGTAGGCAGCAAGGCTGCAGAGGAATCTCGCGAAATTATTATGAACCAGCTTAAAGGCTCGGACATGGTATTCGTGACAGCAGGAATGGGCGGCGGTACGGGAACGGGAGCAGCTCCGGTTATTGCCGAAATCGCTCGCGAATGCGGCGCACTCACTGTAGGGGTTGTTACTCGGCCTTTTACCTTTGAAGGACGCAAGCGTGCTGGACAAGCTGAGCTTGGGATTGAAGCGCTCAAAGAAAAAGTAGATACGCTTATCGTCATTCCTAATGACCGTTTGCTTGAGATTGTAGACAAAAAGACACCAATGCTGGAAGCTTTCCGTGAAGCGGATAACGTGCTCCGTCAAGCCGTTCAAGGCATCTCAGACCTTATTCAAGTACCAGGCCTAATCAACCTTGACTTTGCAGACGTAAAAACGATTATGACAGAACGCGGCTCCGCTTTGATGGGTATCGGTATTGCTACTGGCGAGAACCGTGCTGCTGAAGCAGCGAGAAAAGCGATTATGAGCCCGCTGCTTGAAACGTCAATTGACGGCGCTCGCGGCGTTATTATGAACATTACTGGCGGCAGCAACCTTTCACTCTATGAAGTGAATGAAGCAGCTGAAATTGTCATTTCAGCATCTGATCCAGATGTGAACATGATCTTTGGTGCGATCATCGATGAAGATCTGAAGGACGAAATTAAAGTAACCGTTATAGCAACGGGCTTCGAGCACAAGTCACCAGCTGCTCGTCGTGTTCCACAACAGCAGCCAGAAGCGGTTGATACAAGGCAACAGGGCAGCTCCAATGCAGTTAAGCCTTTTGGAGCTAACAACACTTCAAGCGACCAGCTTGAAATTCCAGCATTTTTGCGCAATCGCCCTCGCAACGATCGCTAAAACTTTTTGTACTAAGCCTCGCCATTATGGTGAGGCTTTTTTTATTTGTTTGATTGTACGTTGATCGAGAAAAGGGGAAAAGCAGCTGTAAGCACGCATATACATTTACAGCATGAAAGTAACCATGATTAGCTGCCAATAAGCACCTATATGTTCTTACAACCAATGCTTGGCGAATGAGCAAGCTAGAGAAGTCGCTGTAATAACATATAGGTTCTTACAGCATGAAAGAAACCATGGTTAGCTGCCAATAAGCACCTATATGTTCTTACAGCCTACTATTTGCGAATGAGCAAGGTAAATAAGGCGCTGTAAGAACCTATATGTTCTTACAGCATGAAAGAAACCATGGTTAGCTGCCAATAAGCGCCTATACGTTCTTACAGCCTACTACTTGCGAATGAGCAAGGTAGATAAGCCTCTGTAAGCACGTATAGTTTCTTACAGCATGAAAGAAACCATGGTTAGCTGCCAATAAGCACCTATACGTTCTTACAGCCTACAATTTGCGAGTGAGCAAGGTAGATAAGCCTCTGTAAGCACATATAAGTTCTTACAGCATGAAAGAAACCATGGTTAGCTGCCAATAAGCGCCTATACGTTCTTACAGCCTACTATTTGCGAATGAGCAAGGTAGATAAGCCTCTGTAAGCACGTATAGGTTCTTACAGCATGAAAGAAACCATGGTTAGCTGCCAATAAGCACATAAATGTTCTTACAAACAATGCTTGGTGAATGAGCAAGGTAGATAAGCCGCTGTAAGAACACATAGGTTCTTACAGCATGAAAGAAGCCTTAGTTTGCTGCCAATAAGCGCCTATACGTTCTTACAGCCTACTATTTGCGAATGAGCAAGGGTGAGAAGCTGCATATCGTAAATGCAAACAACCCTCTAATGTACCAGTTAAAGTGAGGTGAATAAAAGAGTATGCAGCTGCTCTTGGTTTACTTTGTAGCATCGAATTCTCTGGGTGCCATTTCCTGCGGGCAACAAGGCTTGATTGAGAACCATACGGTGAAGCAGTTTTTGAGCTTCGCGTTTTTTGATTTTTAGAAGATCGATTACATCAGTGGGCCGGATAGGATGCTGTAGTTGAGAAGCATAACGTAATACTTCCAACTCCAAGAATGCATCAGCGCTTGTATCTTTTTTATTGCCAATTAAGCTCCTACCCATAAATTGTTGGAGAAGTTGTTGGCACATTCGCGGTTTTTCTTTTAGGTCATCATAGGAGAAACGCAATATTTTCCAACCGTCGAGCACAAGGTGGTTTTGACGCATTAATGAATCTGAAAACTGCCAGCGAGTGATTTCTGAGGAATGAGTGCGAAATCCATCAATTTCGATCGCTAGCCGCAAGCCTGATTTTATATAAGCAAAGTCTAAAAAACGAGTGCCGTCTCGAAAATCAGCAATCTCAAACTCTGGAATAAGTCCCTCAAGTTGATGGAAGGCAGGATACCATACCTTTTCTAAAAAAAATTTTTCAGCATGTCCATGTCCTTGCTCCAGCCTCCGTCTATTTTCTCCACTACTCTTTTTTAGATGAAGTTCCAGCCAACATTCATATACCGATTGAAACGACAAATTTATCATCCTCCTCCGGAAAATAAAAAAAACCGCATACTGCGGGAGAGATCTCCCGAGTAAGCGGTGTGCTTCACTGCTTCTATCTATTTAGAATGATAATCTAATTGTCAATGTGGAACAAGTATCCATTCCAAATTTTTTGTGTTTTTAAAAAAAACGGCCAGATTAATTAGTCGAAAATTATTTTAGCAATGACAAGTGATGGCGGGAACCTCAAAAAGAAACAAAAAGGTAGATTCAGCCTGACATAGGAGTGATCCCTCACAGGAGCAGCCCTAGGTTAATGAACGGTTAGCAAAATAGGACGAGCTAAAGATATAAGCCTCTGCAAAAATAAACATAAAAGACTTGCCGTTTTTTATACTCCTACTCGACAAAAAAAGATACGTCATGCCGTCATGAATAGACAGACTTTGAAATAGGATTTTAATATACTAGTGTCAATCGTTCTCCCGGGTGCCGGCTGCAGGCCGTTTACCGCCAGTTGCAGGAAGGTGACCGAAGTGGCTGTTTATGTTGATGTTATGTTTTTGCGAGAGCTGCTCGTTGACGGTGCTATTCTATTAACTACTGCTTGGGCACGTCATCTTAAACCGAAGCCTTGGCGAGTATTATTGGCTTCTGCTGTCGGAGCTTGTTATGTCGTTTTAATGCTTTTTCCACAATTATCTTTTTTATTCACATTTGCAGTTAAGGTTGCTACGTCGTTATTGATTTTATGGATTGCTTTTGGCTTTGCCTCGATTCAGCACTATATGAGGAATGTTGCAGCGTTTTATGCGGTTAACTTTGTGGCTGCTGGAGCTGTGCTTGGACTTTATTATTTGTTCATGCAAGGGTCCCGTGAGGTTTGGAAAACGATGATGTTCGTAAACGGAAACATGCGTGTGGAGCTTAAGATGGGATTGTTTTATTTGATTGCTGCGTTATGCATCGGATTGTATATATACCGTGCCGTATTGACGCAAAAAAGAGAAAGGGAGCTGGTGCAAACTCATTTGGCAGAAGTGAAAATTATGATTGGAGAACGTATACAAACCTGCATAGGCCTGATCGACACCGGCAATCAGCTTTATGATCCACTTACACGGACACCGGTCATGGTAATGGAGGCATCCTTGTGGCAAGATGATTTACCTGAATCGTGGTTGAATAGCATACGAGATGCACAAGTGGATCGTCTTGTAGCGGGAATGGATGAGCACACCTTTGTTTGGCAAGATCGACTTCGTCTTGTACCATTCAGAGGTGTCAATCGAGGGTCACAGTTCATGCTAGCGATAAAGCCGGATGCGGTTGAAATTACTAGGGAAGGACAAGTTTTTGAAACGCGGAAGGTGCTTATCGGGCTTGACGGCGGTAAGTTAACGTCTGATGGGGCATATCGAGCCATTATCCATCCGTCTATGGTACAACAGTAACGAACGTATGCTCATACAAACGAGGAGGGATGGGCCAGATGCTCGTCAAGTACAAACTGATCCTTCAGTTATATTATTATCGTGTCATGTTTTTATTCGGATTAAAAAGTGAAGAAATTTATTATATTGGTGGCAGTGAGGCATTACCGCCTCCCCTAACACGTGAAGAGGAAGAATATTTGCTGGAAAAACTGCCTACCGGCGATACGGCTATTCGCGCAATGCTAATCGAACGTAATTTAAGGCTAGTCGTATACATCGCTCGTAAGTTTGAGAATACCGGCATTCATATTGAAGATCTCGTATCAATTGGCGCGATCGGTCTAATTAAGGCGGTTAACACGTTTGATCCTGAGAAAAAGATTAAGCTGGCCACCTACGCCTCGCGTTGTATTGAAAATGAAATATTGATGTACCTGCGCCGCAATAGTAAGACGCGCACCGAAGTGTCCTTTGATGAACCGCTTAACATCGACTGGGATGGAAATGAACTGCTTCTATCGGATGTTCTCGGAACGGAGAATGATACGATTTACCGTAACATTGAAGAGCAGGTAGATCGCAAGCTGCTTCACAAAGCGCTTGATAAATTGTCAGAGCGTGAACGGATTATTATGGAGCTTCGCTTCGGTCTTGCCGACGGCGAGGAAAAAACACAAAAGGATGTTGCTGATCTTCTTGGCATTTCACAGTCCTATATTTCACGCCTTGAGAAGCGAATTATTAAAAGGCTTCGTAAAGAATTTAACAAAATGGTTTAGATCCCGCATCCTGCTTGCAGTTGTCGAACGATGTCGCAATAGGAATAAAAAGGACTCCTGAGGAGATAATGTACATTAATGTTTCTCCTTGGGAGGTAATCACGTTGACCCGAAATAAAGTCGAGATCTGTGGAGTGGATACCGCGAAACTGCCTGTCCTTAATAATGTCGAAATGAGAGAATTGTTTACGGCATTACAAACCCGTAATGAGTGGGCAGCAAGAGAGAAATTAGTTAACGGTAATCTGCGGCTAGTGCTTAGCGTTATACAACGGTTTAACAATAGGGGAGAGTTTGTAGACGACTTATTCCAGGTCGGATGCATTGGACTTATGAAGGCGATAGATAATTTCGACCTTAGCCAAAATGTCAAATTTTCCACCTATGCCGTACCGATGATTATCGGGGAAATACGCCGTTACTTGCGTGACAACAACCCTATACGCGTATCACGCAGCTTGAGAGACATTGCCTACAAGGCGCTTCAAGTTAGGGATAGCTTGACGAACAAAAATTCACGCGAACCGACGATTTTTGAAATATCGGAAGCTTTAAACGTTCCGAAGGAAGATGTCGTATTCGCACTGGACGCCATTCAAGATCCAGTTTCATTGTTTGAACCGATCTACCATGACGGCGGCGATCCTATTTATKTTATGGACCAAATTAGTGACGAACGAAACAAAGACGTATCGTGGATCGAGGAAATCGCGCTTCGGGAAGCTATGCATAAGCTGAACGACCGTGAAAAAATGATTTTGTCGATGCGCTTTTTCGAAGGCAAGACGCAAATGGAGGTAGCCGATGAAATCGGCATCTCACAGGCACAGGTATCTCGTTTGGAAAAGTCGGCTATTCAGCAAATGCAAAAGCATGTAAAAACATAAAAAAACGGTGCCGAGAGGCACCGTTTTTTTGTTTATGTGATTTATTGAAGGGGACTAACCAATGATCATCAACCAAAAAGATAAGAAACTGATGATCAGACAAAGCGGAGAGTAAACATACGTATCCATTCGTGCAAAATGCGTGTTTCGAATCGTTTTGAATAACCCGACTGCACGAAACTCACCAACTGCTCTAGCCAAAAAAACAATAGCAAGTGCCCAGGCTGCAATGGAGGGCAGCGATGCTGGTCCGATGACAGGGATAATATCAACAAACATCAGAATGAATGCGGCGCCCGCAAAGAAAAGTACTGCAACAGCTGCAGTTCCAATCGGACGAGGTTTAAAAAGAGGCTGAGATGTGTAATTTTTTGTCGGGACAGCAATGGAGATTCCATGCCGACCGCCAAACACCCAATATATATGTATTACGCCGATGACGAACAACACCGCACTAATGAGCGCTGCTAATAACGATTGCATCACATATCCTCCGTGTCATGTATGGTTTTTTTCAATAAACAGCATGAGCAGGTCAATCTGCTTCTGGGTTTCTTCCGGATTGAGAGTACGATGTTTATTTCGTTCGTACCATCCCAAGTAATAACTGTATAAGAGTTCAGATGTATTCTTTGCCTCATCTTCTAATAATTCGCACGCTATGAGCAAGTCGCTCATATAATCCAAGCGCTGCTGCTCAATTTGCTGAAGCAGCTCGGCATACACAGGCGATGTCGTTCCTAATTTTCGGAAGTGATAAATAAAATCTTTTCCTTCTATCGTGCTGAACATGACGCTGAGCAGCTGGTGTGCCTTTTGCTTCGGTTCTAATGAATCATGCTGCTGAATATGAGCGATGATTGATGTGGTTGTTTGTTCATGCCAGTAATGAATAATACGATCCACATACAAAATACGATTTTTAAAATACCAATAAAAGCTGGTTTTACTGCTGTTTAACTGCTTAGCGAGCTGTTCGATAACGAGAGCTTCGACACCCCCTTCAGCAAATTTTTGCAGTCCAAGCTTGATCCAATCGAGTTCCGTTGCGACGATTTTTGGCATGATATGCTCCTTATTTGATCCTTTGATATTCTTTTATTGTACGCTATCGTACATAAAAATCAAATTTTGAAATAAGAGGCTCCTTTTCTTGATAAGAAGGACATTTTGGGCGATTTCCACATATAGTTATAGGAGAGACAAACGGGTGATCACTCTACTTGAAAAGTGGTGAGCGGAAATGAAAATATCTGATTTTCAAACAAAGGACGTTATTAATATTGTGGACGGAAAAAAGCTAGGTCAAATAACGGATTTGGAGCTTGATCTACGGCAAGGTCGGATCGATTCTATTGTGGTGCCGCAGTATACTAAGTTTTTGGGGATGTTTGGCGGTGGCGGCACGGAAGTCGTTATTCCGTGGCGCAATATTGTGAAAATTGGGGCAGATGTTGTGCTCGTTCGAATGGATGACACGAAACAGCTTCGTTCCGAGGAAGAAGATTTGCACGCTCGCTCATAAAACGCTAAACTGTGACTATACCAGCAAAGCAGATTTGCTTTGCAAACCTTACCAAATGCTTACGAAGTAGGTTTGCTTCGCAAACCTAAGGTGATGCTTACGAAGTAGGTTTGCTCTGCAAACCTTTAAATAGAGGTGAACAAATGGAAGCTTTTAAACATAATCAATCAGCGAAGGGACCTTCGCTTTTTTTATTGTCTGAATGGGAATCACGTTATGATCGTTTGAACGCAGGGTTTACAGGACGTCAAGGCGGGGTTAGCGAAGGCCACTTTTCATCGTTAAACATGGGCTTGCACGTCAAGGATCAAGATGCCGCAGTTATATCGAACAGGCGATTGCTGACCGATGCTATCGGCTGGCCTTTTGAAGCATGGACTTGTGCTGAACAGGTGCATGGGAACCGGGTATGGCAAGTGACTGAAGCAGATAAAGGCAAGGGTAGAAATAGTCTGGACGATGTGCTGAGGGATTGTGATGCTATCATGACTAACGTCCCTGGGGTGCTGCTGACTTCTTTTTACGCAGATTGTGTCCCATTGTATTTCTATGATCCAGAGCATGATGCGGTGGCGCTTGCCCATGCCGGTTGGAAGGGAACCGTCCAGCAGATCGCTATTGAAACGGTACGAGCAATGGAGCAAGCATATGGAACCGACCCTAAAGCGCTTGTGGCAGCGATAGGGCCTTCTATAGGAGGCTGCTGCTATGAGGTGGATGGTCCAGTCATTGAGCAAGTACAGGCGCTTTTGACTGATCTGAGCTTGACGCAAGAAGAAGCGGAATCAATGCTTAAGCAAAGCGAGGATGGCAAAGCGAACTTAGACTTGAAAGAAATAAACCGACAGATTATGATAAAAGCAGGAATTTTGCCGATACGTATCGAATTAACAGAGTGGTGCACTGGATGCAGACGGGATTTATTTTTTTCTCATCGCAAAGAAGGTGGCTTAACCGGCCGAATGGCCAGTTGGATCGGCATTCGGGAGAGGTGAAACATGTCATTCACATTAGAGAATAGAATTGAGCTTGTGGAAGAGCGAATTAAGAAAGCTTGCGAGCGTGCCGGGCGCAGCAGAGATGAAGTTCAAATTATTGCTGTTACGAAATATGTTTCTTTAGATACTACGAAGGCTGCCCTAGGGCAAGGCTTGCTTCATTTGGGTGAAAATCGTTGGCAGGACGCGCAGGCGAAGTGGGAAGCGATAAGCGGCAGTGACGATCTAGCAGCAGAGGATCAGCCTATCTGGCATTTTATCGGTTCATTGCAAACGAATAAGGTGAAGGACGTCATTGGGAAGTTTACATACATGCATTCGTTGGACAGGCTATCGCTTGCTGAAGCCATAAATAAGCGTGCTTCCCAGCTAGGAATTATCGTTCCTTGCTTTATTCAAGTAAATGTATCTGGGGAAGATTCCAAGCAAGGCATTAATCCAGACGAGCTCTTTCCCTTTGTGGAGCAGCTTGCTAAGTTTAATTCGATCAAGCCAATTGGTTTGATGACGATGGCTCCTTATGAAGCCGAACCAGAGCAAACGAGACCCGTCTTTAGAGCTTTGCGAGAGCTGAGGGATGAATTAGAGCGGCGCTCGGAACATCCAAACACCATCACCCAGTTATCAATGGGCATGTCGAATGATTTTGAGG